>JAZNMA010000103.1:0-6173 GCA_045579345.1 Christensenellaceae bacterium
GTATTCCGATTCTGCATTTATTTTAACTTCTTTTAGGGTTTTAGGTATATAACAAACAACTGTATTGGAGCCACCGTAATTAATAGTTTGTTCTACACCGTTAGCGTATTCTTCAGTGCCAAAAAGATGCGCAATCGTTCTCTCTGAATCAACGGCTTTTTTTTGCGACTGAGTTGCAGAACCCGTTTCTTTAAATTTCACGTCGGAATATTCGTATCTACCAACAAAAGGAATTTCTAAAACTTCTAAAGCATTCATATTTGCAAATGCGCCTGCTTCAATTTCAGTCACTGCAGAAGTAACGATAATTTTCTTTAGACTGCTGTTATCTGCAAAAGCATTCTTTTTTATCCTTATGCCGTCAGTTGCGCTATCGATATTAATAGTTAATTCCGTCTTTCCGTCATCGTTATATTTATAAATTTCATAAATACCGCCATCAACTTTCTTATAGGAAAGACCGGTTTTGGTCGTTCCGCCATTGTCCGGATTAGAACAAGATACAGCACCGAAAACAAATGAAAGAACAAGTAATGCCGATAATAATATTTTAAGAACTTTTTTCATAAAAACTCCTTTTAACACAAGGCCTTGTCACGGTTAATAATCCTTTTCTTTTGCCTTAAAAACAACCAACCGACAAGTAAAAGCCTAGTAAAACTCATATACTTAATTAGTTTATCATTTTACAAGTATTTTGTCAATAAATAATTTTGTTTTAAAGGCAAAATATTGATTTTTGTATTTAAAATATTGCCTTATAAGAAGTTTTTACACTAAGTTTAATTAAATTATTTCCTTCCCCATATAAAAAGTTTCAAAATATCCGTTACTATCTGCGCCTATTTTTTCGAAAACTCCTACTATATCGTATGGCTCGGCATTCTTAAATTTGTATTTTTCATAATATTTATTAAGCCCTTTAAAAAACCTTTCATCACCCGCCGTTTTTCGCAAATATTCATACATTATACAAGGTTTTATGTATGCGATGTTGACGTATTCGTACTCGCTGGAATAGTCTTTTAAACTCCTTAACATTGCCGTGTTCACTTGCCCGAAAAGCTTATCGTAAACCGTGCAAAACGATTTAAAAGTTTTTTCTGTTGCATCTATCATATTTACTCTTTTCATTCCGTATTCAGGGTGATTTTCATAAAACAGTACTACCGAATATTCTGCAAGTCCTTCGTCTAAAAAGCCGTATTCGACTTCATTGTTTCCAACCACACCTTGCCACCATTGATGCGCCGTTTCGTGAACGATTACTTCACCATACGCCCCCTCTTCCAAATCGTCGCTTATCATTACTAATCCTGGGTACTCCATTCCGCCTTGCACAAATTCCGTTTGTATAACCGAGTAGGTCGGATATGGATATTCTCCAAAAGTTTTATTAAAATATTTCATACTTTTAACAGCGTATTCTATAGAATTTGACGGATTTTCATCTTGATAATAAAAATAATTTATTTCCACACCCGTTGAAGTGTCGCTTAAACATTTAAATTGTTCAGACATTACCACCGCAAACGAGCGCGCGTTATCTATTTGATAAGTTTTAGTTATATTTTCTCCGCTTATAGAATTAGAAATTTCTTTACCGCTTGTTGCTACGGTTAATTTTTTATTAGTGGTTAGTGTCACTTTATAATTTGCACAATCGCTATAAAAGGGGTCTCCGCAAGAATAATATACACACTCGTAAAATCCGTTATTATCCCGTGCGCAAAGTATCGGGTAAAAGTTCGCAAGGTTTACGGTATGTTGGTTATATCCTGTTCTCGAAACGACGTTTGCCAGATTTAAAATAAAATCAATACACACTATTATTCGTTCATCGGGAAATATTTCCTTGCCCAAACTCACTATCAATATATTTTGGTCAACTCCTCCGACGGTGTATTCTGCTTCTTTTCCCTCTACCGATACTGCATTTATTTTCATATCCCCATATGAAACGCCATTAGGATATGATTGAGAAAAATTCTGAGCACTAACAGGACTATATTTAGCGTCTTTCCTATATGCGTTACCGAAAAGATTAAACTTTAATTGGGACAAGGCAACTTCGGTATCGTTAAAATAATCTACTGTTTGCGTTGCCGTTAAGACGTTATCTGTAAAAGTTGCAGTTATTTGATATTCGGTAAGCTTATTAGAGTTGTCCGAACAGCCAAATTGCGTAATAAATACACTTAAACATAGTATAAAAGCTAAAAATACTGAGGTTTTCTTCATAAAATAAAACTCCGAGAAGATATATTTACAATATCTTATTCGGAGTTTTAATATTTAATGAGTGTTAATTATTTTTCTTCAAAAGCAATATATTTTGAGGGGTCAATGCTTTCGCCATTTTCTATAACTTCAAAATGCAGGTGTGCACCTGACTTATACTCTTGTCTGTTACTGAGCGAAACTTGACCTATAACGTCGCCTTGCTTGACCGTCTGACCGACAATTACGCTATCTCCGTCTGCAAGAGAGTTATACACGGTGAAAAGCCCGTTTCCGTGGTCAATTGTTACAGTCGTGCCTTTAAGAATGCTGTTTTCCACGTTGGAAATTTTGCCGTCGTATACAGCCAAAACGTCCGTTCCCTCATCTGCAAAGAAGTCAATCGCCATATGCGCGGTAAATCTGCCCATTGTGTTGTTAAACACCATGCTTTCACTGTACTCACCTATAGAAGTTGGACTTAATACTGGCAAACCAAACACAATCGGTTTACTTACAGGAACGTCAGGGGTCTCTTGGTCGGGATTTGTTGTAGGTTTGTCGTCTGGATTTTCAGACGAATCAGGATTTTCTTGCTCATTCGGAGCTTCGATAGTCGGTTTATCGTTGTTTGCGGAAAGTTCGTTTCTTTCTTTAACCACCATAAAGGTTATTGATAAACCTACTGCTAAGATACATGCACTGAGTATCAAATAGATTGCATTCTTTCTTACAAAGAATAAAAATTTGTTGGTTTCTTTTTTCATATTACATTCTCCTTTTTTATTACGACTTGATTATTGCCAAGAAGAAATTTTATATACTTAAATTTAAAAACTTCCTGAAATTAATGGCGAACCTATAGTTACCATCGTGTCGTTTATAAAGACGTGTAGATTTACTGTTTTATTGTGCAGAGTAGTTCTGTATTTAATTTTATTTGAAAAGGCGTAATAAGAAACGCCCTGTTCAATTTCCTCCAAAAAAACAAGATTTGCGGAAAAGTCTTTTAAAAAACTTTCAAGGTCAAATGTATTTTTTTCAGTTTTAAAGCTTTCTCCTTTAACCCCGCTAAGAAAACAAAAGTTAGGCTGGTCAACCATAATAAAATTTGCCGTTGAGTCGGGAGAATTTAAATATACTTCATATTTAGTCGCGTAATCTTTAAAAATTGGTGTTTTATTAATGTGGTATATACTAGAAAGCACTAACACACAAGATATAAACAAGCATATTTTTTTAAACATAAAATACTCTCCTTTAATTCAAGGAGAGTATTGACTGAAAAAATCAAATTTATTCAATTAGTTGCAAATATACTCGCGAAACAGCGTTGCACTGTTAATATTTTTTAATAAATCACACGCTAGAAAGCCTAAAACTTCCGTCGATTTCTCTAACTTCATAGCTTTACCGCCTAGTTCAAAATAAACTTTAACTGCCATATCTAAAAAATCGTTTACCTCCGTCAAGGCGTCTGTTAGTAGACGTTTAGCTGTATTAAAAAGCAAAATATTTTCTTTTATATTTTTTAGCTGCTTCTTAACGTTACGCCTAAGAGCATCAGAGTCTAACTTCAAAAATTTTGAAAGTATATCCGCGCGTAAATTGTAATCGGTTAAATAATGTCCGTCTTTTGTTAGCCACTCATCAAAAGTATTATAAAAATGTTTAGCAAAAAATAAACATTCAGAACTTTTTTTAAAAAACATTACTCTTAAAGGATAAATTATGCCCTCATTAAATAATTCACCGCCACAAAAATAATTTTCTAAAGACAACTCTTTATCTATTTGATGCAAATCCTTTAGCGTCGGACTTTTAAAATTAAAATCCTTCAAATATTCAATACAAGAATAATATTTTTTGCAATAAGGTTTATTATTAATCAAGCACTTTACTTTATAGTCTATAAGTGATAAGCGCTTAGCAACAATAGACGCATAGCGTTCGCAATAATTTTTCTCATTTTCAATTAAAACAACGTGTCTTTGGTCAGAAAACTTAAAGCAATCATAATATATACCTGTAGTGACCAAAAAACTAGTTTGAAGTGCAAAGTCTAAACTTTCCGTATCGGCTAAAACAAGCGAAGGCACGTTCCTTAATGAAGAAAAGTAAAAACATGCGGGATAAACGCTTTTTTCTAATGCGACGACCAGTCTAACGTCTTCCGGAAAATTAAACAGCCCGCAAAGTGTCTGAGTTGAAAATACTGTGTTTGAAGAAAACACCACGCTTGTGACTTTAAGTTTTCGCTTTTTTAATTCTTGAATAACTTTTTTCCCATTAGTTAAGAAAAATGATTCTGTAGCCAAAAATGCCACTCGGCTAAATGGTGCTAACTCAAAGCTGTAATCGTAAAAAAGAGAGTTATCTTTAGTGTCAATTATAAGATTTTTATGCATAAAAACTCCACTTTAGTTTAAAGATAATATTACATACAAAAATATAAGTCAAGCAATCAAGGCATTTTAATTAAAAAACCAAAAAAATGTACAGAAAATGCTTATTTTTGACAATTTTTTTAAAAAAACCCTTGAAAATACGTTTATTTATGGTATAATAAATACATAAAAACTTTGGAGGTTTTAATATATGAATAAGAATGAATTGGTAAGGGCTATCGCAAACAAGGCAGGGATTACGCTTAAGGAAGCTTCTATTGCTTTAGAAGGTTTCATCGGCGCAGTAACTGATGGACTTAAAGCAGGAGAAAAAATTCAAATTTCCGGCTTCGGTTCTTTTGAAATTAAGGAAAAACCCGCAAGAGAAGGTTTTAATCCTAAGACTGGTGAAAAAATTAAAATTGCTGCTTCAAAAATTCCTGCTTTCAAATTTGGTAAAGCATATAAAGACTCTTTCTAAGCCATTACTTAACAGCCCGCCTATTTTTATGGACGGGCTGTTTTAATTTTAAAAAACACTTTATCTAAATACTAAATTGTGATACAATAATATTAATAAAAAATAAGTGAGAATTTATATGAAAGTTACCTTAATTACCGGTGCAACAGGTGGACTCGGCAGAGCATTTTGTGAAGTTTATGCAAAAGATAAAAACAACCTATTGTTAGTTGCAACAAAAGAAGATAGACTAATTGAACTTAAAAATGAAATTGAAAGTAAATTCGGTGTAAATGTTTATTACTTTGTAGCCGACTTGTCAGATAAAAACCAACTAAAAAAAGTTTATGAGTACGCAAATGCTCAAGGCTTTTTCGTAAATAATTTAGTAAATAACGCGGGTTTTGGCGACAGGAGCGATTTTAAGGACATGGACGTTGACCTCCAACTTAAAATGGTTGACGTAAACTGTAACGCTCTTTTATATTTTACCCGCGTATTTTTAGATGATATGCTCAAAAATAATGAAGGTCATATAATAAACGTAGGCTCAATTGCTGGTTTTGTTCCAGGCCCTTATATGTGTACCTATCACGCTACTAAAGCTTTCGTTCTAAATTTAGGGGAATCTATCGCTCACGAAATAAGAAAGAGCAAAGTAAAACTTCTTACACTTTGTCCCGGCCCGTTCGAATCAGGTTTCGTTAGCAAAGCGGGTAACGATTATACTTTTGAAAAAATTAAACCTATACCCGCGATAAAAGTTGCAGAATACGCATATAAGCAGTCGATAAAAGGCAAAAGAATTGCAATTGTCGGATTCGGCAATAAACTCACTTGTTTTGCGCCAAGATTTTTCTCAAGAAAATTTGTTGCTAAAATTTCAGCTGGTACGCTTAAAAAAGGCGATTAAAATTAAATAAAACAGCACAGCTATTGCGTTTAATATAAGTGATTTATATTAGAAAATAAAAGTGTAGCCCATCATATTTTGCAAAAGCGAAATATGGTGGGCTTATATTAACTAAAAATTTAAATTAAAACAATTTATATTATAACTTGCAGTTTAAGTTATAATAAAACGTCAGCTTGCCATTAGGCAAATA
>JAZNMA010000104.1:0-3864 GCA_045579345.1 Christensenellaceae bacterium
AGAAAAGGAAAAGGAAATTGAATTATTAAAAAAGCAACTAAATTTAATAAAAAAATAAATTGTTTAGGAGACAAATAAAATGAAAAAAAGACATTTTAGGACACTTTTGTCGGCAATGATTACAATCATTTTAAGTATTACTATCATTTCCGGCTCAACCTTTGCTCTTTTTGCTAGTAACGACAAAGTTAATATTGCCGTCACAAGTGGTAAAGTTCAAATAACTGCCAATATTGATAAAGATTCGCTTAAAGTTTATTCAAAAGACGTTGAGCAAACTTTAACCGATACTGATGGCGCAAAACTTTTTGAAAACGGTGGTACAGCTAGCTTTGACGCACAAGACAATCTCGTTCTTGCCCGCGTTACACCTGGCGACAAAGCAGAATTTAAAATTGATGTGAAAAACGAAAGCAACGTTGCTGTTTTATACAGAGTACACTGGGCTATTAGTGGCAGTTTAGCAAGCGTTCTCGTAGCAACTGTTGACGGCGAAACAATTGCATCTAACTCTAGCGATTGGGCTGAATGGGATATAACTGAAGGTTACGAAAAATCCCTTACCCTTTCAATCGAATTACCCATGAACGTTCCTGGTATAAATGGTGAGCAATATCAAGACCAATCTGCACTCATCTCATATTCTGTTGAGGCCGTTCAAGCCAATGCTGATCTACCCGACGAATGGGACGGAACTGCAGACACTACTTGGTATAATGAAACTGATACTGAATTCACTTTGAGTACGGCAGAACAACTCGCAGGTTTAGCAAAACTTATCTCTGATGACATAACTTTTGTAGGCAAAACTATTAAACTTGAGTCTGATATAAATCTTTTCTGCGAAGATACCACCCCTTCTGCTGACGGCGACCCTTTAACTTTTAGACCGATTGCTGATCACTCTAAAAACGGAACTTTTGAAGGTATATTTGATGGGCAAGGACACGCCATTTCTAATCTTTATCAAAATGGTTGGGATTTAGGATATGATTGGGACCATTATGGCTCATACGGTCTCTTTGGAGAAATTAATAATGCAACTATAAAAAACCTAACAATTACTGGTACAGAAAGTTATATTGAGGGCGGTGACGTATCTTTTATTGCAGGTAGTGCAACAGGTGAGTGTACTTTCGAAAATATTACCATTAAAGATTCTACCATTGCAACATATAACAACGGTTGTGGCGGTATAATAGGTTGGTCTGGTGCAGGAACATATACCTTTAAGAATATTACTCTTGGCGAAGATGTCGTTCTCGGTGGTCTTTGGGGTTCTTTCGATAGCTCTATCGGTGGTATTGTAGGTCAAGCCGAACCAGGTGCAACTTACAACTTTGAAAATGTAGAAATTAACTGTCGTATCGACGCTTATAATGATTGCACTGCATCTTACGATTATTATAACTATCGTATGTGCGGTATGATTATCGGACGCATGGAAGAAACAACAACTATTGAGGGTACAAATTATCCCGACACATCTAAGTACACTCTCGATTTTAACAATGTAACCGTTAACTACGGAGATTGGATGAATTATCATTATTGTCGTGCTGAAGGCGCTAGAGCTAAACGTGTAGAAGCCGGTTATGCTTATGATGGCATTAGTACAGATTATGACCATAGTGTTTGTACCGTACACCATTTAGAGTGTATACCATTTAACCAAATTTTTGGTGGTGACCAATTTGGAGTTAAAGGTCTTGACGCTTATGCAGGCGTAACGGTAAACCATCCTGCAAGTTATAATCCTAACAACAATTAATATAGCCTTACCCCGACTTTAAGAAATTAAAGTCGAACCCTTACTACAAAGCCAAAGGGCGGGAACGAAAGTTCCCGCCCTTTGGTGTTTTATTCATATTTTATTTAAGCTGTTTTTGGTGGGATAAAAATTGGTAAAGACGGCGGTAGAAAAGTAAACACTATAAATAGTCCCGCAATTACAATTAAAATTATTATAGATAAAATTTGCAATCTGCAAGTAAAATTCTTTTTTCTAAAAATCAACCACTCAACAAAATACGCTAAAAATGATGAAATAAAGAATATCAAGATATTTAACCAATCTGGCGACTGCCCTATCGCCCCATTATAAGTGTAAAAGGTTATGGGAATAGATATTAGCCCTACTACTATGCCGATAACTTTTACACACCAAAATTCCGGATATTCTTTTATCAAAAACACACTGCTTATAATTGCATAAATAAACGATGGGAAGAAAAAGAGTTTCATATGCTCCCAAGTCGATTCGTTAATTGCAGATATTGGCGCAAAAAAAGCAAGCCCCGTCCAGTCGTATAAAAAATGCAATATTGTTCCTAAAACAGCAGTAAACGTTAATCCCCCGACCTGCCATAAAATAAGTGAACGTTTCATATGAGTCTCCTATTAAAATATATGAAACGCAAAAAAATATATGCTTAAAGAAAAAAAGCGATTAATCGCTTTTTTTCTTTGTATCTATTTTACTTATTAATTTTAATATTCCTTTAGTACTAAAATACGATGCATATGCAAACAAAATCGTCAATATAAACAGCACGAATACGTAAATTAAATGACCTATAAATCCGATTGCACTAACCATGGCAAGCCTTACGTCTTCTACCATTGGTAAATTGCATTTTAATAAATTTTGGTAGTTTGTATCAAGCATAAAAGCTAAAATTAACGCAATTATTACGTACAACGCTAAAAAAATGGTAGTTGCTATTAAGTCTTTTTTAACGTTAAAATCATAAAGCTTAAACGCAAGCATAAGAAGAAAATACAAACATACTAAATTATGAAAAGTCACTGTATGAAAATCAGAAAAATAGTTAAAGTAGTTCTTTATGTTCCAGTCCCCGTAAACCACTGCGGGCATTATTAACATAAATAAAAATAACGACGACGTACAAGCCAACGTCAGTGCATCCACAGTCTTTTTATGCCTTCCCCTGTAAAATGAATGTAAGGGCAGTAAATACAAAAATAAACTGCAATAATGAAAAGGAAGAGCGTACAAATCATATCCCCCCTTCATATTATAACCCTGTTTCATAAACTCTAACGCCAGCAAAATTATCGTTATAATTTGCAGTGGCAAATATCTTACTTTTTCGCTCTTGCCTTTCATCAACTTGCCAAGAATTACCGCAATAACGATAAATGCGATAAACGCAGGTACAATTGTGTAAAAATGCTCTTTTGTCCATAAACCCATAATAAACTTTTTCCTTTAATTTCTTCGCTATATTATAGCATACTACTATAAAAAGCGCAATATTTATTAAAATTTTCCTACACTTTGTCAAAATTTTTTTGTATTAGTTGTTAAATTAATTCTTTACTTTTACTACCACTTTTTTCACAGAAACTTGGTTACCGTTTAACGCTATACCCGGTTTATGAATATCGTGTGGAAATAAAATCGCGTATTCCCCACTATTTAGTATGCATGAGGTCGGTTTTTCAGCGTCAAAATAAAATTCAACGTCTTTTTCCGGGTTATATTCGGTTTTAATTTGCGACGAATTTTTATCACAAACCTCTATAACTTCTTCACCTAAAATAACGAATTGAATATCAATATAATTTCTGTGTCCCTCATTTTTAGCATCACTTTGTAATTTAGAAGTATATTCTTGAACAAATGCATAAAGGTCTGTACCATCAAGTTCATACTTACCAACAGGATAATTTTCATTTATCGCTGTTTTAATAAAATCAAATGCTTTTTCAAAATTTTTATGAGCACCAAAATAAAGCGCACAATTACATAAATTGTCTTTAATCATAATTTTTTCTCCTTAATGCTATACATTAATTATATCATTAAACAAATAAAATTCAAGTATTATTTATAACAAA
>JAZNMA010000105.1:0-5221 GCA_045579345.1 Christensenellaceae bacterium
AACGCTAAAACGTGAATGTTGTTTTCCATGCAAATAGTGATAGCTGTAGTATCCATAGCTTTTAAGCCTTGTGCAATAAATTCTTTATAAGAAACGTTTTCGAGTTTTTTAGCGTTTGGATTTGTTTTCGGGTCAGAATCGTAAATGCCGTCGACGTTTTTAGCAAGGAGTAAAACTTCCGCACCAATTTCCGCAGCTCTTAAAGCCGCCGCCGTATCGGTAGTAAAATAGGGGTTTCCCGTTCCGCAAGCAAAGATAACTACTCTGCCTTTATTTAAATGCGACATCGCTTTTCTTAAAATATAAGGCTCCGCAACGCGCGTCATAGTAAGAGCAGTTTGAACACGAGTGGGCACTCCTTTTCTCTCCAAAGCATCTTGAACGGCAAGCGCATTTATTACGGTTGCAAGCATCCCCATGTGGTCTGCCGTAGTTCTGTCCATCTCTTTACCCTGTCTACCACGCCAGAAGTTCCCACCACCAACAATGATGCCGATTTCTACACCTAACTCTTTAACGGCAATTATTTGATTGGTTATATCGTCTAAAACTTTCTCGTTGATACCATTACCATCTGCTCCCGCGAGCGCTTCGCCTGAAAGTTTAATAATTACTCTCTTGTAAACTGCTTTTTGCATAGAATACTACTCCTTACGCTAAAATCTTTATCTTACTTATTATATACTATTTCAACGAAAATGTAAATAGCCTAAATGATAATAGCACAAAAAATATTTCCTTAATTTAGCAAAAGGAAATCTTAAAACAAACTAAAAAGGCACCCGTATCGAGTGCCTTTTTAGTTTTAAATTTGTTTTTATCCTACTTGTGCAAATTCTGCGATGATTGCATCGTAGTCAATGTCTAACGCATTTGAAAATTCGCCAACGGTTATAGTCATGGCGACGTTTCCAGCGCCAATAATTTCAACGCCCGCATCCTCAGGAATCATCGCGGTTATTTTGTTAACAATTTCTTCTGTGAGACAATATCCAAATACAACCTTTTCAAATTTACCATCTACATCAAACACAATCTTGAATTCAATCATATCTTTAAGTATATCAAATATTTGATTCATCATGCCTTTTACTTCTTCTTTCAAACCTTCCTCTTCTTCAGCACCAGACAAAGATATGATAGCGTCGTAGAAAGTCATATTTCCAGCGCCGTCAAGCGCAGCGATTATTTGATCTTTAAGAGCTTTTATTTGAGTGTCGATTTCCTCTTTTGTCATAGATTCTGCTTCAGGGTTACTTGTCATAACAATTATTTCACCGATAGTTTTAGAAAGCATTGCTTTAATTTCTTCAGATTCTATGATTTCTGCAATGGTAGCACCTTCAAAACCTAAAGCGGTTGCCAAATCAAACTCTGGCTCGAACTCTTTACCTATTTCGTTGATTTTCGATTCAAGTTCCTCAATAGTCAAACCATCAGTTGTAAATACATAGTACAATATATTGTCTAAAGTAAGGTCAAGAACGCCAACAGCACCTTCCTTCAATTCTGCAAACGTACCTTCACCCAACGTTTCGTCTATATATTGAGCCATCGGCATATCAATGAGTTTATTTGCATTTTGGCTAATTTTTTCTAAATCATAAACGATTTCTTGTTTTCCGTCAACTTTATTTACGGTAAACATAGATTCAAGGTTAACTTCTACCATCTTTTCAACGATTTGATCAACGTCTTCCCAAATTCTATCAAAAAGAGGTACTAATTCATCATTGATAAATTCGCTGTTATCTTCAATGATTTGACCTATCATGGTCATCATGCCGGTAACTTCTTCAGGAATCATTTCAATTATTTCTTCTACAGTAATGCTCATTTTACCTGATTCTTGCTGATTGTTGCCGTCAAGTTCTTGTAAAGATTCATCAAGTCCAACAAGTTTAGCCTCTAGAGAATATTTAAGGTATGCAACGTCATTTTCCATAACAACGTACGCATCCAAGTCAAAGGTTGCAAATTGTTCACCTTGATCATCGGTTGCCACAACGTCTAAAATAACCGCGCCGTTGATGGCTAATTTGCCGTCTTCGCCCACGCCGAAATAAAGTTCACCGTTAAGTTCACCGGCAAAATCAACTGTGATTGTTTCTTCACCGTTATAATTTGCTTCGGTATAATAGTAAAGTTCAGTATCCTCAGCCTCTACTTCGCCTTCTAATGCAATATTGATTCCTTCCGTCAAATCAATTTCAGACAAGGAACTAAACAATTCCATTAACGACTTTTCTTCAGAATCTTCGTAACCGCAAACACAAACTCCATTTTCAAAAGAGTGGTCTGCAAGTTCGCTCTTTTCTCCACACGCACATTCTTTCCAGTGCTGCGTTGCATTACTCTTAAAAGTAGCACCATAATCATGCGTATGACCACACGCGGTCAAACCGAATACAGCACAGATACTAAGTGCAAGACTTAATATAAGGACTAAAATTTTGTTCTTTTTCATTTTCGTTTCTCCTTTTTTATTTTAATTCAAACAAATAATATTTATATGTTTGAACTTTATCCTTTGTTACAATTTATTTAGCTTTATAGCTTAATTATAAACCCATAAATAGCGATTGTCAAGACATTTTTAAAATATCCTAGACGTTCAAAATAACAAAAATGCACCGCGTTGTTTTCAACGCGGTGCATTTGAATTTAATAATCTTGTTTGGAAACTATTTTTTCATTTGCGCTTCAACTTCCGCAGCAAAATCGTCGTTTCTCTTTTCTAAGCCTTCACCCATTTCAAATCTGGTGAAACGCTTAACGGTAAGAGTTTTACCCATCTTGTCTGAATAGCTCTTAACGAGTTTTTCGATCGTTAAAGAGGGGTCTTTAACGAATGCTTGGTTCATAAGACAGAATTCGTCGTAGTATTTTTTAACTCTACCTTCAACCATTCTGTCAACGATAGCAGCGGGCTTACCTTCGTTAAGTGCTTGAGCTTTTAAGATTTCCTTTTCGTGCTCTAAGATTTCAGCGGGAACTTCGCTTGCAACTAAATATAAGGGCTTAGATGCAGCGATTTGAAGTGCAACGTCGTGTGCAAGTTCTTTAGCTGAATCACAAGTACAACCTTCAATTTCAACTAAAACACCAACCTTGCCACCCATGTGGATATAGCTTTCAACGATGCCGTTATCAGCGGTGTACTTTGCAAAACGACGGATTGCGATTTTTTCACCGATTTTTGCGGTTGCAGCAATCGTTTCGTCATTCTTGTCAGCTACTAATTGGTCAATATCTTTAACGTCGTTAGCTAAAACGTATTCAACTACGCCGTTTACAAATTCTTTATATTGGTCGCCCTTAGCAACGAAGTCTGTTTCACAGTTTACTTCTACAAGTGCACCGACGTTACCGTTAATTTTTGCAGCAACGATACCTTCAGCAGCGATTCTTGATGCTTTTTTAGCAGCGGTTGCAATACCTTTTTCTCTTAAGAAGTCAACAGCCTTTTCCATATCGCCGTTTGTTTCTTTTAATGCTTTTTGGCAATCTGCAACGCCTGCGCCCGTCTTTTTACGGAGTTCCATTACGTCTTTAGATGTAAACATATTCTTAATCTCCCTTATTTATAAAATTATTCTGCTTTTTCAGTAGCAACTTCTTCAGCGGGTGCTACGTCAGCTTCTACTACTTCTTCACCAGCTTCTTTTGCCATCTGTTCGCCTTGGTTAGCTTCAATAACAGCGTCAGCGATTACTGATGCGATAAGTTTTACTGCTCTAATAGCGTCGTCGTTACCGGGAATAACGTGGTCGATTAAATCGGGGTCACAGTTAGTATCGGTAATTGCTACGATAGGAATGTTGAGTTTCTTTGCTTCTAAAACAGCAATGTCTTCTTGTTCTGGGTCAACGATGAACATTAAACCAGGAAGAGTTCTCATATCCTTGATGCCGCCAAGGTTGGTTTCAAGTTTTTCCATTTCTGCTTTAAGTTGACTAACTTCTTTTTTGGGTAATAAATCAAATTCACCCATTTTTTCCATGTTGGCAAGCTTGTTTAATCTGTCAATTCTAGACCTGATGGTTTTAAAGTTAGTTAAAGTACCGCCAAGCCATCTAGCATTGATGTAGTATTGACCGCATCTTTCTGCTTCTTCTTTGATAGCGTCTTGAGCTTGCTTTTTAGTTCCAACGAAAAGTACGCTCTTGCCTTTTTTAACCGTTTCAACAACGAAAGGATAAACGTCGTTTTCGATGAGTTCAACGGTCTTTTCAAGGTTGATAATGTGAATACCGTTTCTTTCACCGTAGATGTACTTTTTCATCTTGGGGTTCCAACGTCTGGTTTGATGTCCGAAGTGAACACCTGTTTCCAAGAGTTGCTTCATTGAAATAACTGCCATAATAAATACCTCCGTTCTGCCTCCCCGTTAGTCTTTAATTCGGATTACATTCCCGACAGAAAAAGTTTATTTTCGAGAACACGAAAATCCGTAACATAACGAGTGCGAATTTTTGCTTGTATATTTTAACATAATTGCATAATTAAAGCAACGGTTTTAACCCCATTTTTTAAACTTTTCAAGCGTTTTTTCGCTATTTTTTGAATATTTTTTATCTTCTTGTGGCAAAGAAAAAACCGCATACTAAATATGCGGTTTTTGTTGGTTTTTTGTATCAAAAACACTGTAACAAATATACTATTTAAGGTTACGGCACGGAGAATAGTTGATTAGAGATTTTGCTCGATTTAACGAGAAAAAGACAAGCATTATTGTAAGGGCGCATCCCCCCAGTGGTCTGTAACCGAACAAAATGCGAAGTATTTTGTAGAGTTTTTCCATTAAAAATCAACTATATGACGTGACTAACCTTACTTTTCCAAAGATTCTGCTTCGTCTGCAAGTTCGTCTTCTTCTAAAACACGGCAGAATTCTTCAAACACTTCGTCTAAAAGTGCATCGTCTTCTACAGGGAGAAGGTCTGCAGTTTCTTCGTCGTCGCCAGAAAGCTCAAAGATAATTAAGTCGTCATCTTCAATGCCGTCGATTTGCTCAGCAGGCTCAAACGCTGAATAGTTCTTCCCCTTATATTCAATCGTTCCTACAAAATAGAATTTTAATTTCTTTCCATCCTCAGTAGTAAGTTCAACAATATCTTCTTCACATCCACAATCACAAGCCTCATCGTGTTCACAATCACAGCCGTGTTCATCACATCCGCAAGTACATTTCTTTTCTTTTTCGCTCATAATATAATCT
>JAZNMA010000106.1:0-5872 GCA_045579345.1 Christensenellaceae bacterium
CGAAACAAAAGAGGTGTTCGAGGTTAAGGCTTTCGTTCAATCAGGGGCAGGCAATAAACAAACTATCCGCCTTTCAAAAAAGGCATTGAAACTCTTAGATTGGGTTGGGATGCGAAAATTTTATGAAGGTGTTACATATAATTGCAACATGCCCGGAGATGAAGTTCACGTTTATCGCAATCATAGAATGGCTGAAGTTCTATTTATGATGTATAGAGCAGGAGCGAACTATTTACCGACCACTATACCGATATTAGAATATAAGGGTTTTGATTATTCTAGGGTAAAATCAACGTGCTTTTATCCGTCTAGACTGATAAAAAACATGAATGAAGATGAAAGCGTAAAACTGAAATACATTTTGGCGCTTGGGGCAGTCCTTTCGCCGTATGCTTCCTACGTTGTTTATAACACGAGGGATAAGGCAATGCGATGGAATGGCATAGGTGAGCAAAAAGCACGGATGATTATTGATAATCTAGCAAACCGAAATACAGGAATTGAAGACGTTCGTTCATGTATGCTTTTTGCGAACAATGGTCAAGCAATTTTAGAAACACTAAAAAATTCATTAAAGAAAAGAGCGGTTAAGGGCAAAAATGGTCGTTGGTATAGAGAGACGCCCGTATCGGTTGTGGACGTGTACAATCACGTGCATTATATTCCATTAAATGAAACGGGTATAAGAATGCTTCGCATTATGTTTTTGCCAAATTATCAAGAAAGGATACAAAACGTTATTTACACAAAGCCATTATTAGATAATAAATGGACTATTTTTGATGGTAGAAATAACGATTGGTATTACATTAATCATTTTGATGGTGATATTGGAAAACTATATTATTTGAAAGGATTTCTTGAAGTTCAACCAGCAAAATGTACCATGGTTTGTTTTGATTTTCAGTATGACTATTTAAAATCGTATTTAGGAAATCTGGCAAATTACAAAGTTTTTGCTATCGAACAATTAGAGGAATTGCTCAAGATAAAAGGACAAGCCGTTTAGTAAAGGATAAGCCGCCGAGCGAAAGCGAGGCGGCATTTTCTTTAACTTAAACAACTAAATAATATTTTGAAACGCCTTCTTGTTTAGGACGAGCAAGAAGGATTTTTTATGTCCAAAGGAGGTGAAAATGGATGTTAAATTAGAAAAGACAACTGTATCCGATAAAAAATTATTGGAATATAGTATGCAACTTGCTATGCTTACAACACTTTTGCAAAAACAATTAATTTCGCAAAATGAGTATGACAAAGTTAAGAGAAGATTAAT
Organism: Christensenellaceae bacterium; assembly: GCA_045579345.1. GTDB lineage: Bacteria > Bacillota > Clostridia > Christensenellales > Borkfalkiaceae > UBA1259. The sequence goes on from JAZNMA010000106.1 coordinate 1,277, forward strand.
GAAAGAATATCATATTATATCCAGTATTATGAATTGACAACGTTTTTATATTATTGTATAATAACACTACATAAGGAATACGGAAAAGGAGGTATAATGAAACAAGTAGAAGTTATAAAAGCAAAAGCAACAATTGTTGATAGAAGCAAAGGTGTTGGTCTTGGTGAAAAATTAAGAGTTGCACCATATTGTAGGGTTAGTACAGATGACGAAGAGCAATTAGATAGTTATCGTTCGCAAGTACTTTACTATACCGATATGGTAAAAAGCAATCCTAACTGGCATTTAGTGGATATTTATGCAGATAAGGCTATCACGGGAACTCAAGTGGACAAGCGTGAAGATTTTCAACGTATGATTCAAGATTGTGTTGCTGGCAAAATTGATATGATTATTACTAAATCTATCTCTCGTTTTGCTAGAAATACTTTGGATACGTTAAAATACGTTAGAATGCTAAAAGAGCGTAATATTGCCGTTAAGTTTGAAGAGGAAAACATTAATACTTTAACAATGGATGGCGAATTAATGCTAACAATTTTGAGTTCGGTGGCTCAGCAAGAAGTGCAAAACATCTCTGCAAACGTTAAAAAAGGTTTGAAGATGAAAATGCAACGTGGCGAACTGATTGGGTTTCAAGGTTGTTTGGGTTATGATTACGACAAGGAAACAAAAACTATCCACATAAACCACGAGGAAGCGAAAATCGTTAAGTACATTTTCAAACGTTATATTGAAGGTGCTGGTGGGCATATTATCGCTAAAGAACTTCGCCAAATGGGGCATAAAAGCAAACGTGGTTTACTGTCATGGCCAGAGTCAACAATTACAGGAATTATTTCCAACGAAAAGTATAAAGGTGATATTTTAATGGGGAAAACCTTTACGGTTGACCCTATATCCAAAAGGCGATTAGAAAATATGGGCGAGTCGGATAAATTTTATTTGTCTGAACATCATGAACCCATTATTTCAGTAGAGGATTGGGAAATGGCACAGGAAATATTAAAGCGCCGTTCAAGACCAAGACTTGCGCCTGACGGAACAAAGAGAGAACCTTTTACAAGGAAATATTCGTTTAGCTGTATGATTAAATGTGGGTTTTGCGGTGAAACTCTTTCAAGAAGAAGTTGGCATAGTGGAACGCCTCATCAAAAATCAGTATGGCAATGCGTAACGGCAACAAAGGGTGGAAGAAAGTTTTGTCCTGATAGTAAAGGTGTAGATGAAAAGTTGATTGAAAGAGCATTTGTTGAATCATATCAAAGATTGATGCAAGATAATGAGTCTATTCTTAATGACTTTTTGACAAAAGTTACTGCCGAACTTTCCGACGATAGCGTGGTTAAGGAAATAGAAAAAGTTAATCGTGAAATTAGAGACGTTTTAGCACGAAAAGATAAACTTTTAGATTTGCGTTTAGATGAATCTGTTACAAAGGACGAATATGAGTTGAAAAACTTAGAATTTTGTGCTAAAATAGAAGAGTTAAAACTCCAGCTTGAAGAACTGCAACAAGTCGATACGTCAAGAAAGAGTATTGAAAAGCGTATTGCTGAATTCAAAAAAGTTCTTTTAGAGAATAAAGGCTTAACTAAATTTGATAGAGCCGTTTTTGAAAGTATTGTAGAAAGGGTTATTGTTGGTGGTTTTGATGAAAACGGTGCGAAAGACCCTCAAAAAATCTCGTTTGTATATAAAACTGGTTTTAAGGACGACTTAAACGGACGCAAATTCAGAAGTCCGAGAAAGGTTAGAGTAGATAAAAAAACGGGAATTAAAGGGATATCGTCTTCTTCTAAGAGTAGCGAGTTTGAGAAATTGTGCTATTCTGACGAAGACAACACACGTGGAAAGTTTAGTTTGTCTAACAAGGAGATCGTGATATGATATTTTACAAGGTTACACACAAGTACAAACTGGATAACCATTTTGAACGAAAAGACATTGGAATATATAGTTCCGAGGAAAATGCACGGAACGCAGTTGAGGGCTTGAAACAAAAAATGGGTTTTTGCGATACGAAAGAAGGATTTGTGATTAATAGGGTGTTCAGAATTTTTAAGCCAAAATTGATAGACAAAACTTTTTGGATTGATGGATTTGTTACATATACATATTGAGGGCAAAAAATGAGACTTTAAGGTACTACAACCCCATTTTTCGACCATTTTGAGACCTTTTGCTCTCTTGACCCATGTCGAGTCTGTCGTGTGTCTCACTAGAAAGTAATATGAGGTGTATTATGAACGACATTGAGTTGATTTATAACAAAGTAAAAGACAAGTACAATTTGACTTTGACCAATTCCTTCGCTCTAAACGAAGGATTTACATGGGATGTCCCTGTTATTTATGGCGAATCTCAACAAGGGCGGTTTTTGTTGTACGCCGATGAGGATGTTCCTAATCCTCACGGCATAGACTTTGTCTTTTATGTAGAATACGAAAAGCGAACTTGGTTTAGAAAGCGATTAAAAAAATGTCACACCCATTGGCATCCGCAGACCATAGAAGAAGCCATTAAGGATGTAGATGAATTTATGCTTGGCAAACATCCATTTAGAAAGTGAGACTTTAAGATATTGCAACCCCCGTTTTTAGTCGATTTTTATACCTTTTGGAGTCTTGACCCACGTAGAAACTCTCATATGTCTGACGAGAAAATGACCCAAAATCGGCTTAAAATGGGCAAAACAAAGCCTTTTTGAGTGATTTTGAGATAAAAATTCAAAAAATAAGTGTTCAAAATCAAAAAATGCCCCAATTTTGCGTGGGGACAAATGTGGGTTTTGAGCAATACTCGAAAATACAAATTACAGCAGTACGGTATAACATATCGAAAGGAGTCTTATGAAAAACAGATTTGTAGCCTTTAACATTTTAATAGCAATTGCGCTGCTGCTTGTTTTAGTGCTTAGTTTAATATTCACTTTCTCATATCAACAGCCGACGGGATTAAAACAGCAAACGGGTATTGTGTCTAAATTCAAACAATACGATGAGAAATGGTACGATAATATTTTTGGAAATTCTAAAGGTTCTTACTTCGATGTGCGATTTGAAGATAATTCTTACTTTGAGGCAACAGGAATATGCTATGACAACATTGATAGAAGATTATTTGAAGAGCTACAGATAGGCAAAGAACTTACGATTACTTATTTTGAAAAAAGTGGTGGATTAAGAAAAATATGCGCCCTTGAATATAACGGTGAAACATATTTATCACTCAACAATGTTTTGAATGAATATAGCAAAAACGAAAAGACCGCACATATTGTTGGTCCAACGATTATGGCACTCTCAATATCGGTAGGCGCACTTTTGTTTGTTGTTAACTATAAGAAAAATCGCGGGAAGTAAATATACCTTTTGGGTTTACAACCCCCGTTTTTGACCGAACTTTCCGTGGGTATATTTCCCCGAAAGGAGTAGATATGAAAAAACAAAAATATACTAGGGTAGACTCGTTAAAAGAAGTTTTTATAGAACTACTACTCCCTATCGTTTTGGTCTTGGTGTTTTCTATTATCGCGTTGCTGATAGGGGTTTTGATTCCTAAGGATTTTTTGGCGGGACTGCCATTTGAACTTTTGATTTTTCTCGCGGTGGTGTTGGTTTTATTTGTTTTGTACGTGATAGCTGTCGTTGTGCGTATTGTTCAAAAAGTAAAAGCAAAAACCCAAGAGAGTAAACGCGACGATACATGAGTCGCTTACCCGCACGTCGTTTTTTCGCGCGGAAAAGGAATGAATATGGATACTTTTTTTTCAATGGTAGAGGGGTTCGCGCAAGCCAAGGACGTTTCTTACGTTTTAGCCGTTCTTTGTGAAAAAGAAAAGGCGGGAGAGATTGTTTTATATGCGGGAACATATTGTTTTGAAATGGCTTTAGAACGTTTTGGTAATTACGATGATGCTTCTTTTTACATTTACACTACGCAAGACAAGAGCGGGTATTGTGTTTACATAAATAGAATGGGGTGTGGAATCCGTGAGGATAACAAAATCTTTAAATTTTCTCACCGTTATCTATACAATAAAAACCATTTAAGTAACTGTTTCTTTGGAGAAAAGGATTATCGCTGTGGGGAATATTTTGAGAAAAAGGGCAAAAAGTGAGACCTTTTGCTTTCACAACCCCTATTTTTGACACAAAAATATACCTTTTGGTCTTATGACCCACGTTGAGACATTAGTTGTTCTTTCCCACAAAAAACCTGACGGACATATCAGCGTAAACGTAGAGTTTGGCGAAGAAGAAGGGCAGGTTTTTCTTAAAGATATAGAAAAGCGCGCAAAAGAGCGTGCGCCTAAAAAGAAAACGACTTACAAAGATATTCAAGCGTGTATTGAATAAAAGTATGGTTTCAAAGTGCATACGGCTTACATTGCCGAAGTGAAAAGAGATTTAGGCGATGCACCGAACGCAGTAAACGAATTAAAATATCCGCGTTCACATCCAACTGCTAAAATGATAGAAGCAATCAAAGATGCTCTCAAACATTTTGAGATGATTTAAAGATAAAAGTATAAAAATAGACTAATATAACGGTTAATTTTCAACATTTTAATATCAACGAAAAGCGCAAATT
>JAZNMA010000107.1:0-3423 GCA_045579345.1 Christensenellaceae bacterium
TTCATCCATCGCAAAACATTCGTCGCAAATAATTCGTCCGCAGGAATTGCATTGATTGAATCTTAACCTTGCTTCTAAATTTGCTCGCTCTAACGCCGCATCGTGCTCTACTTTCCACATAATGTTTTTTGCTCTTTGTTCGCCTTCGGTAAGCTCGTTGGGAAATCCATGTTCGAAATAATACGTTTCACTCTCCCAGCCTGCTCCGCATCTATCGCAATGAAATTCAAATTTGAAAAACGCATCCGTAGACCTATCTATGATTTTTTTAGTTATTGTTTTTAGCATCGTTTTCCCTCCTTTTCAAGATTAGGTCTGCCGTCTTCTTGTTTTGCACACCTATATTTTACCAAAATTATACACGAGAATCTATCGAAAGTATATTACCCGTTCGGGTACTTTTCGGGTAAAAACGGGTACTTTTTGCCCAAAAAACCCTACCCAAACGGGTATACCCGCAGTTTTTTAACAATTTTACGCGCAAAAAAAGTCCGATTGATAAAATCGCACTTTTCTCGCTTTTAGTTATTCAGTTTTACTTGAAAAGAGCAAATAATTCGTTCCTTGACGAAACGTTAAGTTTCGTGTAAATGCTCGAAATATTTTTCTTAACCGTGTTTTCGCTAATATACAAGATTGTCGCAATTTCATTCCTTTGCTTGCCTTGTAAAAGCAAATCTAACACTTCCTTTTCTCGTTGCGAAAGCATACTTGTATCAGGTAATACTTTTTCTTCGGGAAGCGGTACTCCAGAGTCGGTTGCAGGTACCATGTGCGGATGCTTTCTTCTATAAATCGCAAATCCAGCCAAAACAGCAACGCTAATAATAAGCACAGTGCCCACAATAGAAATTACAACGTAGAATACAGGAAATTCCTTCTCATAATATGCGTAGAAGGTAATATCGCTTGCCATATCGTAATTGCTACCAACCACAAGCTTATCCCCCTTTCCATCTTCTTGGGTAAACCAACCGATAAATCTGTATCCGTTTCTCTCTTGCGGTGTAGGCGGTACAAGTTTGGTGTCATACGTTTGCTCCACTTCTTGCGTCGCCTCGCCAAAGTGATAGGTAATCGTGTACGTATTCGGGGTTAATACTGCATATAAATCAACGCTTTGAGTTGCGTTTCCTACAATAAAGGTTCTATTCTCTTGATAATCAAAATCTTCCGCAAGTCGCCAAGTAACCAGCGTATAACCCGTCTTTTCATACAATGGAATCGTGGGAGAAACACCCGATTCGCAGGTTTCTTGGTGAATAAGCATCTCCTCCACGAAAAACTTAAAGATTACATCATTTCTATTTGCACCAACGGTAAACGTACCGTAATAGTTTTTCTCACCAAGTTTTTCTTTTACCAATTCGGTAGAAACTACTGCGGTATTTCTCGGTAATACGTGTCCGTAACCGTGTCCCGAAGGTTGCTCAAGTATGTATCCGTCGTCCTTTGCATCTTGCATTGAGCCGAAATAATTATAATCATTTTCTTCCGTCGGCAATTCGTGTCTTGGAATATCTTCTTCATAGGTATCGTCAACAATAAAGCAACCAAACAACTCAACCGTCGGAACACCAAATACGTCACCGGGATAACGATACCAAATCCACGCTGGGTTATCATAAGTTAGATAATCAGTACGCACAAATCTACACTCGTTATCCGCTATCGTGCAAAAATACAACGTAAAGGAAGCGTTTGTGCTAATTCCCGGCATATATCTATTACAAATCGCTCCAAGCGCATTTTCCGCATAATTACAACAAATCTCGGTATTATTAACGGAAACGGACACGCGCCCATCCGTATATATTGCGCCGCCAAGTCCCTTATTGCTACCGATTCCTTTGTTTCCATCGGAATTGTCTGATACGGGGCTTGCGCTATTTTCAGTAATAATACATTCATCTAAAAACGCTTTCGTCGTACCGCAAATTGCAATAGCACCACCGCAAGACGCTTTGTTTTTAGCAAAAGTACCATTACGAACTGTAATTTCTCCATTTTCACCACAATATACTGCGCCACCACTTTGCGTATCGTTTATTAGACACTCACCACCAAAAAGGTAATTCGCTTGATTATTCGTAAACGTACAACCAACAAACTCCGATACGGCGTCTTGCAAATATATTGCGCCACCGCCTGATTCGTATTCGTTAACCCCTGATTTGTTTTTATCAAATTGGCAATTCGTTGCAAATAAACTTACGTTTTTAGAACAAGCGTCAACGTAAATCGCTCCACCATCACGAATCGCTACGTTAGAATCAAAATTACAATCGTTCAAATAAAGCGTCAACTCGCATATCGCATTGTTTCCGTGCTCCTCTAATAGTGAAGTCGTGGAAGAATAATCCGCATACCAAGCACTAATAGCCGCACCGTAGTTATGCATATAATTTTTGAAATCACAGTTCGTAAACGTCGCGTTTGTGTTTCCTCTACATTCGATTGCATATTGTGCTTTTGCAGGGTATTTAGAAGGTTCAACAACCTTCAAATCTTCAAGAGTTAATGAATTTGTGTCAAGTTTTTCATCAAAAACAATATTTTCAAAAGTAAACGACGTTTGCAAACCTGAAATTTTCGTTCCGCTTAATATGAAACTTGCACCCGTAAAAATCGCGTCGCCATCCGTTTTTCCGTTTTTTATAGTAATAGATTTGTCTATCGTAATTCTCTCGCCTTCGTTCACGTCGCCCGTCGCTTGCAAATTAAAATCTATATCGCCCACTAAAAGCGTATCACCGTCGTTTGCGTTTATAACGGCATTCTTAAAATCGTTTCTATTAGTAATAAGTTCACTATTTTCTGCGCTAGCTTGTACATAAACTAAATTTGAATTTATCAAAATTGCGCAAGAAAAAAGAATTAACGAGAATACGCCAAGCAATATACAAATCGTCAAATTACGTTTCTTCATCATCATAGTTTTCCTCCACATCCGATAAATCTACACCGTTATTCTTACACCAAATCATGAGTTTGCCGATGGCTTTCGCTTGAGGTTTACGATGCTCACGCTCCCAACGGCTGACGGTCGAATAGGAAACACCAACTGCATCGGCAAATTCCTGTTGGCTTAGTAACCTCTCGGCTCTTATGTATCTTACCTTCTGTGACAAAGTCATGCGTTTTCCTCCATTATGTTTCTTAATATGTCATATTATAGCATATTATGGCAAAAAATTCAATAAAAAACAGACTTCTTTGAAAAGAAATCTGTCTTTCTTGAAAATTTTTTACATTAAATTATCGCAAAATATTTCAAAGCGTCTTTGATTGCTTCTACCATTTCAGTCGTTGGATGCGAACGCGGACGTTTTAATTCTTCTACAGCGTTCGGTACATCGTACATAGGTAAGCCCAAATCTCGCTTCACTTCTGCAATATATGCTGTATGCACTTTGAAACCGT
>JAZNMA010000108.1:0-1792 GCA_045579345.1 Christensenellaceae bacterium
TGTCTTAACCGCTTGACCAAGGGGCCCTCTTGTTTTCGGCGGTTTTCCGCCTTTATGTTAACCGACGCTCCGCGCCATTCTTTTTTAATGGTAGCGGCGGTCAGATTCGAACCAACGACCTGCCGGGTATGAACCGGCCGCTCTAACCAACTAAGCTACGCCGCCATATCTAACACTCACCGTATCGATAAATGCTTATGTATTATATCCAAAATATAAAATATTGTCAATTACTTTTTTGCGGTTTTTGTAAAAATTTTTTAAAATTTAAAATTTTTTTTATTTTTCTATTTGAAACTTTTTTATATTTTTAAAATATCTTAACTTAAACCGTTTGTATTATAATTTTGTTTGTGATAAAATATGTTGCGTAATAAGTTTACAAAAGGACAAATTTATGAAACCACAATTATTTAATGCGTTAAAAAACTATAAAAAGAAAGATTTATTTTCCGACCTGTTTGCAGGATTGATGGTAGCGATTATTGCCTTGCCGTTATCTATTGCGCTAGGTATACAATCCGTGCCCGATTCAAGCGGAATTCAACGCGGAATAATCACCGCGATAGTGGCGGGCTTTTTTATTTCCTTTTTAGGTGGTAGTAAATTCCAAATAGGCGGTCCGACTGCTGCGTTTGTTGTGATTTTATTTTCCTATATTTCAAATCCTGAGATAGGAATTTTAGGGCTTGCGATTGCAGGAATTATGGCGGGAATTTTACTAATTTTAATGAGTGTTTTTAAATTTGGAAACGTAATGAAATATTTTCCGTATCCAATAACAATTGGTTTTACGACGGGAATAGGAATTACTCTTTTTATCGGGCAAATAAAAGATTTGTGTGGTTTTAATTCGGAGGGGACTGAGGCGATAGAAAAAATCGTTTCATATATTAAAAACATATCGAGTTTCTATTTACCCACCTTTATAATAGGTTTAATAGGGCTTGCGTGTGTTATATTTTTACCTAAAATTAATAAGAAGATACCCTCGGCATTTGTCGCACTTATTCTTTGCACTCTCGTAACCTTACTATTAAACAATTTTGCTGGTACTAAAATAGAAACCATAGGTTCAAAATATGGCGAAATTAAGGCGAAGTTTTTACCCATAGACTTTTTGGGCATAACAAACGCAAACATTAACTTTGGAGCATTAATTATTCCGGCAATAGTTATAGCATTTTTATGTGCAATAGAGAGCCTTTTATCAGCCACGGTGGCAAGTGGAATGACGGGCACGACGTTTGACTCTAACCAGGAGCTTTTTGGTCAAGGCGTTGCCAATATTTGTTCAAGTTTACTCGGTGGGCTTCCCGCGACGGGAGCGATAGCGAGGACGGCAGCAGGAATAGAAAACGGCGCTAAGAGTCCGCTAACTGGTATGTTTCACGCAGTTTTTGTTTTGATACTATACTTTGTTTTAATGGGTGTAGTTAAGTTTATTCCGCTTGCAGTTTTTTCGGCAATACTAATATCGGTTGCTATTAATATGAGTCGTTTTCCACTCTTTATTAAACTTTCAAGGTTTGGAATTCGTGACGTAATAGTTTTGATTGCTACTTGCGTATTAACAGTTGTGTTCGACCTAACTTACGGCGTTATAGGCGGTGTAATTTTAACATTTATAGTAAATGCTAAAAATATTAAGACGGGCATAAAGATAGAAAAAGTAAAAGACGGAGAAATCAAGGTAAAAGGAACGGTATTTTTCTTAAATGCTAATAAACTTACCGACAGTATTGCAAAAGAGTTTGAAATTTGCGATAACGTTACCGTCCACTTAGAAGAA
>JAZNMA010000109.1:0-24995 GCA_045579345.1 Christensenellaceae bacterium
TACCCTCACAAAACAAAACTTTGAAAAGAAAAGAGGATTGCCTAAACTAAATAGCGAATTATAGATTTATAGTACTAAAATAAACTTTAAATTGGTAGAAAAAAAGAGGCATTTTATAATGCCTCTTTTTTGTTGGCGGAGTGTTAGCATTGAAATCCGAATAATTTATCTGTTTTTGCCAAAATTTGCCCAATATGGATTTTCTTTGTCAAAAATTTCTTTTTCTTCTTTAGTCAACTTTTCTGGGTAATCCGACCAATAGTTATATACTTCGCTTTTGTCAAAACTAAAATATAGTGGTCCATATTCATCAAGTGAGTTTATCCACCATACTTTATCTTTTAGTTTTTCCTTGTAAAAATCAGAAAGTTTCAACCCTTTTTTATCATATTCTTTTTTAAGTTCTTCATAATTAATCATAATTTTTACCTTTTTGCTTAAATAATAAACGTTACTATTTTATAACCCGTTAGTATTCATTAGTTCTCCAACCTTAAAATCAGCTTTAACATCTGCTTTCATATAAACAACCTTGTCTTTTTTTAAGTTTGTTAAATCAAAACAGTCTTCACCAACAATTGTTTTTAACTTACCAACTCGTGTTTCAACGTCAACTATCGCACATCTTGCTACGTTTTTGCCAATAGGCATTTCAACAAAACAATAATCTGCCACCTTGCCCACTACAACAGAAAAATATTCTTCGCTATCGGGGTCACTCTTAAACATGTCGCTTCTAGTCATAAAATCCTCTGCTATTCCTACTTTTTGTTTACCAATTCCCGGAATTTCTATCTCTTTACCTAAACCAAAAATCTTGTTAACATCATCAATAGAATCAAAAAGATTAAACTTAAACGGAAAAGCCGACAAACTTAATTCATATTCTTTTTCTTCTAAATTATCTTCTTCTATTAAATACCTGTTTACAGTTTCTATTTGAAAATGAGCATCTTCGCCTATAACGTTATAATATTCATTTGCATCAGATGAACCATTTAATTTTTCTTCAAATAACAACTTAACAGTTTCTGTACTCTTCAACGTTATATCTAAATCAAGCAAAACCGCCCCGTCTGCTTCAACTCCTATGGTATAAACGTATTCGCCTATCTTATTTGTGTTTGTTATGTCAAAAATATCTTTTGACGTAAGGATATATTTCCCAAATCTTTGCAAATATTCGGCGTGCTCCATTTCTTCCATAATTCCACCTAAAAGGTCTTCAATCTCAATATTTGTAATACTTTGTAAATGTAATGGCATGTCAAGTCCTCCTTTTGATTTTCTTTGCTTACATTATACAGGTGGTTTTATGACAATAACTGTCATATTTGAAAAGTTTTTTAAAAAATTTTAAAATAAAAAAGCAAACATCTCCTAGTGTTCGGATTTGTTTGCTCTTGGCGGAGAGCGAGGGATTCGAACCCCCGTGGGCTTGCACCCAAACGGTTTTCAAGACCGCCTCGTTATGACCACTTCGATAGCTCTCCATACAAATATTAATTGTATACATCGTGCCGTATTCACACGACACGATATATTCTACCTCATTTTAATTTTTTTTGCAAGTGTATTTTACTACTTTTTTTCTAAATCTGAATATTTTATCAATTCAACGTCGGATTGTTTAAAAAGTTCAAGTGCAAATTCGTCCGGATAGCCGTTTTTATATATAACTTTCTTTACTCCAGAGTTTAAAATCATTCTAGTACAAATAACACAAGGTTGATGCGTAACGTACATAACAGCGCCTTCTAAACTTATCCCCAATTTCGCCGCCTGTATAATTGCGTTTTGTTCTGCATGTACAGCGTAACAAACTTCTTGCATTGTACCACTAGCAATATTTCTTACACGACGTAAACATTCCCCTCTCTCAGCGCAACTTTCTATCCCACTAGATGCACCGTTATATCCAGTAGTTAATATTCTTTTATCCTTAACAATTACAGCACCAACGTGCCTATTCTCTTGATAGCAACTTGACCAACCAGCAACAGTTTCTGCTAGTTGCATAAATCTTTTATCCCACTTGTTCATATTTTCACCTATTTATCTTTTTTAACCATTTTTTCTAATTCTTTTATAAATGATGTTGTGTCGGTAAACGAGCGATAAACAGATGCAAAGCGAACGTAGGCAACTTCATCAGTTTCTTTCAACGCTTCACACACCATCTCTCCAAGTTCTTTACTGGTTATTTCTTGTGCTAAAGAATTATATATTTTCTTTTGAATATCTTCAACAATTTTATCAATAGTGCTAGCTGGTACCGGGCGTTTTTCACAAGCTTTTATAATACCGTTGCGTATTTTATTTGGGTCAAACGCTTGTCTTACACCACTTGTTTTAACTACAAAAATAGGTGTATTTTCTACAGTTTCATACGTGGTAAAGCGCTTACCACAATTTGTACATTCACGTCGCCTACGTATAATAGTACCGTCCTCCGCAGCTCTTGAGTCAATAACTTTACTGTCAAAGCAACCACAATACATACATTTCATAATTTCAACCTCTGTTTATTTAACAATATGATTATAAAATTTACATAAATATAATAAAAAACATAATTATGCAGACAATAATTTTAGAACATTATGCCAATTATTTTTTACGTTTTATTAACCGTCTATATAATAGCAATAAATTTATATGGAATTTTAATGCTAAACTTTCAAAAACGCGCACGCGAAGAAGGTGACGAGGAAAATATAGCTATAAGCGACACTAAACTAATTCTAGCAGGTATACTTGGTGGAGCAACCGGAATATTTGTTTTTATGTTTATATTTAAATACCGATTAAAAAGTCTAGTAATGATGATACTAATGCCTTTACTTATTGCAATAAACGTCTATGCGTTAATTAATATTTTTAATGGAGGAATAAGTTACTTTATCACTTAGTAATAGAATTAATAGCATCAGGTATACTATTAATTAAGTCACTCGCGATTACTGAGTATTCGTTAGAATTTTTCTCTGCTATTTCACCCGCACGCCCAAACAAGTACGCTGAAGAAACAACTCCTGACAGCACATCGTCAATTCTTGCTAATATTCCACAAATAATACCACTCAACACGTCTCCGCTGCCCGCTTTCGCCATCGCAGGCGTTCCGGTAGTATTAATAAAGACTTCTTCTCCGTCTGTTATAATACTTACAGCATTCTTAAGAAGCAACGTAACTTTAAATTCTTTAGCAAAACTCTTTGCATAATCTATAGGAAAATCAATTATCTCGTTTTTTTCCACATTACAAAGCCTTGCAAATTCACCAACGTGAGGAGTCAAAACAACGTTGCAAGTTTTATCTTTTAATATTTCTACACCAAAACTAGAAAGTGTATTCAATCCATCCGCGTCAATTATCAAATTACCCTTATAATTTAATAAAAGAAATTTTAGAATTTTATAAACTTCCTTACTATTTCCTACACCCATTCCGAACGCAATACAATCAAAACTTAAAATAGAATTAAATAATTGCTCATCAAATTCTATATTTCCATCGTTATCTTTACAAGTTAATAATATACATTCGGGTACTTTTAAGGCGTAAGAATTAAAAAGACTTTCAGGCACAACTAAATAAGAGTATCCCGCTCCAACTTTAAGCGCACTGAGCGATAAAGCTGAAAGACATACACTACCAGCAAACTTCTTACTACCGCCAATTACACACGCTTTGCCAAAATTTCCTTTATTAACGTTTCTCTCTTTTTTTATAAAACATTTTTTAAGGTCATCGTTTGAAAATCTTTTAATAAAATTTTCTTCCCAAATACTTATGCCTATATCTTTTGCGACAATTTCGCCAGAATAATCCAGTCCTTCGTTTAAAAAATGCCCCAACTTATATTCTTGAATGGTAACGGTCAGATTTGCTCTAACCGCCACACCCATGACTTTACCGGTATCACCATTAAGTCCGCTCGCTATATCACAAGAAATTACATATGCATCTGAACAGTTAATCTTTTCTATTACAGTTTTGTAAACCCCTTCAACTTCACGATTTAACCCCGTCCCAAAAATGCAATCTACAATTATATCGTATTTTTTATCAAAAAGCTTTAAAATACCGTTTGAAACTGTTAAAGTGTTTACTGAAAAGCCATGCAATTTAGAAAGAATATTAGCAACTATTTTACCATCTTCACCATTATTACCTTTACCAATACACACCAAAACTCGTCCACCAATAAATCTTTTCATGATTTCATCAGCGACAGCTTTACCAGCCCTTTGAACTAGCTCTTCTTGAGATACGCCTAGAGTATTTATAGTATATTCATCTGCATAGCGCATTTGTTTTGCTGTTAAAATTCTTTCCATTAATCTTCCTTGATAAATTCTGATAGTGCATATTCTGCATCTTCATAGCTAAACCCACGCCCTAATAAATATCTAAAAGCCTTCAGCTTGTTTTCTTTTGTCTTGTCTTTATTTTTTAGATATTTTTCAGCAACGTTTTTTGCGTTTAATTTAGAATCAATCTCTACGTTGTCATACGCGGTTTCAATATCCTGTTTTTTTACACCTTTCGACATTAGTTTATAAGCAAGCATTAGTTTGCCTTGATTTTTAGATTGACTTTCAATATAACGCTTTGAATATTCTAAATCGTCTATATAGTTATATTCTTTAAGTTTGTCGATACAATACCAAACTATTTCCTCGCTGTAGCCTTTTTTAAGTAAATAATCTTTTACTTGTCGTTTAGTTTTTAACGTTTTTGATAAATAATTACCTGCTTTTGCAAGTGCTTCACAGCGCTCATTTTGCTCAATTAACTCTTTAAGCTCACTTGTATTATACTCGTCACCCTTTTTTAGTCTAAATTTTAATACCGTTTCTAGCGATAGCCCACAAAAAAACTCACCGTCTATAAATAAATTACATCTCGATTTATTATTAGTTTGGTAAGTAATATCTGTAATATTTGGCATAACTCACCTAAAAGCATAATAGTTATTTTCAAGTAGCTTTATCTCTATTTTCCCGTTAAAATAGTCGGTTAATTTATCTCTGAAAGTATTGAAATAATCCTTTTTAATCGCCAACCTCACGTAAACAGAATTTTGAAAATCAGTGTTTATAATTGCAAGGTTCTCATTAGATAAAAGCTTTAAAAGTTTTGAATAACTTTCATAATCTCGTTCAATTTCAATAATAACCGATTCTTGCATATCAAGAATTTCTGCTATATTTAAACATTCCGTAACCGAACCGCTATAAGCGCGTGTAAGTCCACCTGTCCCCAGCTTAATTCCGCCGAAATATCTTGTTACAACCACAGCGGTTTTATACATTTTTCTATTTTTTAGCACTTCAAGCATGGGCAATCCAGCCGTGCCTTGTGGTTCACCGTCATCAGAAAATTTTTGAATAAGACCGTTCTCATCTGCAATAAACGCATAGCAGTTATGCGTAGCGAGCGAGTGTTTTTTACGAATTTTATCTATAAACTCTTTAGCATCATTCTCATCAACAACGGGTTTAACCACACAAATGAACTTTGAGCGTTCTATTGTAATAACATTCTCAGTTTCATCAGCTACCGTAAAATAACCTTTACTCATTTTAAAATTATTTTAATATGTACTTTTTTGCCTTTATGAAGTGTAAACTCACCGTTTGCAACAGCATCGCTCGGTATCTTGGCAAAAGGGTCTGTTATTTTGATTGAATCAACACTAACACCACCGCCTTCAATCAAACGCTTTGCTTCACCCTTAGATTTTGCTTGCCCAGCATTAACCAAAAGGTCTGCGACAAGTTCGACAGCTGAATCAATTTCCACAGTTAACATATCGTTAGCGTCCCCACCGCCAAAAGCTGCGCGCGCCTGCTTTTGTGCAGACAAGGCTTTTTCTTCACCGTGTACAAGTTTAGTTACTTCAAAAGCAAGCCTCTCTTTTGCTAAATTCATTCTTTCGTCATTAAATTTGGTAAGTTCTTTTATTTCTTCTAGGTCGATAAAAGTTAAAAGGCGCAAGCATTCTTCTACTTTAACATCTTCAACGTTTCTGAAATATTGGTAAAACTCATACGGTGACGTCTTATTTTCGTCTAGCCACAATGCACCTTTTGCAGTTTTACCCATCTTTTTCCCCTCACTTGTTAAAAGCAAGGTAAACGTCATTGCGTAAGCAGGTTTGCTTTCTTTTTTCCTTATAAGATTTGCGCCTGCAAGCATATTACTCCATTGGTCGTCACCGCCAAGTTGAAGCTGAACACCGTAATCTTGATAAAGCTTTAAAAAGTCATATCCCTGCATTAGCATATAGTTGAACTCTAAAAATGACAAGCCTTTTTCCATTCTTGTCTTGAAACATTCTGCAGTAAGCATTTTATTAACTGAAAAATGCACCCCAATGTCTCGCAAAAAGTCCACGTAATTAAGATTTAATAACCATTCACCGTTGTTGACCATTATTGCATTGTTCTCGCCTTCAAAACGAATGAATCTTCCCATTTGTTTTCTAAAGCATTCACAGTTATGAGCAATTGTTTCTTTTGTCATCATGGAACGCATATCGCTTCTGCCGGAAGGGTCGCCAATCATGGCAGTCCCACCCCCAATTAACGCAACCGGTTTATGCCCATATTTCTGCATCCATGCCATAGCCATAATCGGAATATAGTGACCAATATGTAAACTATCGGCAGTCGGGTCAAATCCAACGTAAAATGGCACGCTTTCTTTCCCTAAAAGCTCGTATAATTCTTCCTCGTAAACAGTTTGTTTTATAAATCCTCTTTCCTTTAATACGTCAAAAACGTTTTTCATAGCACACTTCCTTGATTTATCTAATGATTTCCTTTATCTCAAACGAATCTCTAATTATTTTCTTACCCTCGCTAAGCGAAGAAATTTCTTTGTTCGATAGCATTTGCGCGAGAATATTTCCAGTTGCAGTTGCCTCGACAGGTCCAGCAACAACTTTGCGCCCTGTATATTTTGCCGTATATTCATTAAGTAATTTATTTTGACAACCCCCGCCAACGATATTTATTACGTCAAATTTTTCACCAGTAATTTCCTCAATTTGTTCAACGGCTTCTTTGTAGCAAATAGCTAAACTACGATAAATACATAAAGCAACTTCTCCAGGTGTGTTTGGGATTTTCTGATTAGTTTTAGCACAGAAATCTTTTATAGCATTAATCATACTACTTGGCGCGAAGAAAGATAAATCGTTTACGTCGACGACACTGTCAAAATCCTCAACTTCACCCGCTAAATTTGCAAAATCAACGAAGCTATATTCGTCATTATATTCCTTCTTAACGCACTGAATCATCCACAGCCCCATAATATTTTTTAAGAAACGGACACTTTTATTGTATCCACCTTCATTAGTAAAACCTGAAGCTGAAGCTATCTCACTTGTATTCTCATTTGGCGTTTCAATGCCCATTAACGACCATGTACCACTAGAAATATATAAAGGCATATTTTCATTAGGAACAGCCATTACTGCGCTTGCAGTATCATGAGTTGCTGGCAAGCAAACAATTGACTCAAACCCAACAATTTCAACTATATCTTTTTTTAAGCCACCGACGGTCGTTCCTGGTAATGATAAAGGTTGAAAAATATCAGATTTTATTCCAAGTTTTTCAATTAATTCATAATCCCACTCACGGGTTTTAGCATTTAATAAACCAGTAGTTGATGCATTTGTATATTCATTCTTTTTAACACCTGTCAATAAGAAATGAAGATAATCCGGCATCATCAAGAATGATTTAGCATCATTTATTTTGCCAGACTTTTTATCACAGTACAATTGGAAAATAGTATTAAATACTTGCTTTTTAATGCCCGTTCTCTCATATATATCTTTTTCACTGACGATTGAATGAACTTCATCCATATATTTTAACGTTCTTTCATCGCGATAAGAATAAATTTCACTAATTAAATTGTCATTTTCATCAAGTAGAGCGTAGTCAACACCCCACGTGTCAATAGCTATGCTAGTAGGAATTTTACCTATTTGTTTACATTTTTTTAATCCCTCGATAATGCTTGAAAATAAGGAATCTACGTCCCAAATAAGTTTATCGTTTTTACTAATTGCACCATTTTTAAAACGGTAAATTTCTTCTAATACCAGTTTACCATTTTCCATACTGCCTAGAATATGCCTTCCGCTTGAAGCACCAATGTCAATTGCGAGATAATAACTTTTCATAACTTCACCTTAATTTTTTTATTTTAATAATTATACTAGTATAAGTTATAAATGTCAAATATAAACAATACATTTTCACAGTGTTAAAATAAAAAAACGAACATAAAACGTGTTCGTTTTTTAAGCGTTTTTTTAATTATGTGTGGCATAATTAATATGTAAATTATTAGTAAAATAAGGAATTATTAGCTATCTAGCAATTGATTAAAAACCTTTAATCTATTTGAGTAAAAAGTTATTTGCACCTTATATCCGCTTCTATCTTTTATAATTTCCAGCTCAGGTTTTTTTTGAATTTCGAAATAGTCGCCTATTAATTTTGTAAAATCAACAGTAAACAAGTCAGTAAATCCTTCGCCAATATTTAATCTGTCTTTTTCTATAACGTTTTGAACTCTAATTAATTCTTTATTTCTTTGTTTCATATACTTTTCTTTATACTCCTCCTAATACTTCCAAAAAATCCAGTATATTTACCCGTTGTATCATAAATTTTTTTATCTTTTTTGTGTAAGTTATTCGCTAAAATTTTATACGCTTTATATGAATCACTTTTTTTCGGCAACAAAAAACCGCATGATAAAAAAACAATATCTTCCTCAGGTAAAACACCAATCAATTCTGTTTTTAATAAATTTTCCACATCCTTTGGCATCATCATCTTTTGATTGATTATTAAATCCCCTCTTGCTCTATTAACAACAAGAGATATTTTATTTAATTTATAACTTCTAAGTATTGAAACAACCTTATCTGCATCCCTTAAACTTGTCAAATTTGGTGTAGCAACTATTATAGCTTCATCCGCGCACGAAACTGCCCTATGAAACCCAACATCAATACCTGCAGGACAATCGATAAGTATATAATCAAAAATTTGGTTTAAATTTTCTGTAATTAGTTTCACGTTTTGACCTGTAATACTATTCGAAAACTCAACATTGCCCGAAGGTAAAATATATAGATTTTTTTTATTTTTACATTGAACTAGTGCTTGTTTTAATCTACATCTCCCCTCTATAACGTCCAATAAATCAAAAACAACTAAATTCTCCACTCCCATTACAACGTCCAAATTATTTAGACCGAAATCTAAATCAATAAGTGCTACCCTTAACCCTAAATCCGCTAAAGAAATTCCAAGATTTACCGCAATCGTAGTTTTCCCTACGCCACCCTTGCCTGATGTTATCACAATTTTTCTTGCCATAATTTCACCCTGTTTTATTTTAAAACTAAAAAAACCGCATATTCTGACTAATAATATCAAAACAAGCGGTTTAATGGCACAAAATATTTAATTTAATTAATTTAAATTGGCAAACATATTTTCTTTAGCAATGATTTATCGCCTATAGCAACGCCCCCTCCTAAAGCTACTGAACTTTTACAGTTATCAGCAATATTAATTTGAACATCAAAAATGCTTTCATAATATTTTTTTAAGCCGTAAATACCAGCACCGACACCAGAAATATAAATCCCGGCATGCCTAATTTCTGCAGAAACTTCAGGTGGTAATTTTTTTAACACGTTGCCGGCGAGCTCGGCTATTTTATCGTAATATTTTTTAATCGGTTCAAAAATCTCATTGGCTTTAATTGATTTTGAACAAGGCGCGCCTGTAAAAACATCTCGTCCATTAACAACTGCGGTCAAAGCATCGTGCATATCTAAACTACTAATTTCATTCCTAAGTCTTTCTGCCGTAGGCAATCCTACTTGTACTCCGCTACTGTCCACTAAATAATCAATTATGTCAGTACTAACTTTGTTTGCACCAAAATTTACCGAAATTCCAGCTATAACACCGTCTAGGGAAACCGCGGCAATATTAGTTGTTCCTCCTGCCATGTCTATCACAAAACAAGGCGACGATTCATTAAGTGGAATTCGTTGTCCTAAAGCAGATAATATTGGTGCTTCGCAAAAATAAGTTTTTCCTAGACCGCAATTTTTTGAAAGTTTTTTATAATTTTTAATCATATCAGAAGTGACACCACATGGCACCGAAAATAAAACGTTACTACCAATAAGAAAATTTTTATTATTCAATTTTTTTAAAAAACCTTTCAACAATTCCGTTGCAACTTTCTCGTTTACAATTTCACCTTCAAACACAGGAAAAACAATTTTGGTGTTTTTAGCGGTTTTACCAATTAATTTACTTGCTTCTTCACCTATCGCTTTCACTTCCATTTTGTCAGCCAATGAAACTGCCGCAACAGTATGTTCGCTCAACACCAGACCGCTACCCAGCATATAAATATTCGTATACACGCTATCAAAATCAATTACTAATTTTTCTACAGCCATTTTATCACCCTAAAAAGGAACGCCGTGACCAGCACAGCGTTCGTCTGTTTATTAAAGTATTTCTAAATTTTTCTTAAATATTTTTCTAAAATCAGCACCAATGTCAAGTGCAGAATTAATTTCTAGAGTTGCATCGCCGTCTACTTCAGTTTTCATTATAACTGAGTCCCCTAGAATATCACAATTAATACCCTTAACAACCGAAGACAAGCTCCTATCGAGACTACTTGCTATTCGTAATATAATTCCCATTTTTCTCACAGAATCAACGTCTTCATCAGAAACTAAGTCACGATATCTCGTCCAATCAAATGGATTAATGTCTTCTATTGAAGTATTTGAAGCGACAAAAGACGCCATTACCAAATCTTTATGAGTAATACCGTAAATGTTTGAATTTAATATTATATAACCGCTATGTTTTTCGTAATTATAAAATCCTACGCTTTTACCTGCATCGTGTAAATAAGCCGCTACCTTTAATATTTTAAGATATTGTCTTGGAAACTTATGAAGAACGCGTAGTTGTTTAAACAATTGCACAGACAAATTAACAACTTGTTCGGTGTGTTTTTGATTACATCCGTAAAAATCAATAAGGTTATTCAAACTGAACGTTAAGACGTCTGAAATCGGTTTGTCTAACGTAGTAGGTACTGCATAATTATAGATAATTCCCGTTCTCAAGCCACTTCCACTAATGACAGTTTTTTCAAGATTCATATATTTTTTGAAAGCAGAAATAACAGCAAAAGCCGCTGGCAGAATATCCGCTCTACCACTTGAAAGCCCCTTTATCTTCTTCTTTCTATCCAAATCAAGACCCTTCAAGAGGTCGTATACGTGATTAAAATCTTCATCATTTACAACGTAATTATGTATCGTTTTCAACGGATACTTTTTCATTATCTTTGTCATTCGACACAAATTTCTAAATGACCCGCCGACACCAATCATCTGAACTTCCGGATCAACTTCTTTAAGCCATTCAATACGACTCAATTGCTCGGTAAAAAACTCTTCCACTTTTTCAGCGTGCTCGCTTAGTGAGAGCCCATCACCCGCAAACAATTCCGTGAGTGTTATGGCTCCAAAAGGCAAAGTTTCGTAATGAAGTAAGTTTCTTCTATTATAATAAACAATTTTAGTGCTTCCACCACCAATTTCAAGTATTAAGCCCTTCGGTATGTCCATTGTGTTAATTACACCTCTATAGACATAAATAGCTTCTTCTTCTGCACTAAGCACGCGTAATTTAATACCACAAGTAGCAGAAACTTCATCTAAAAAACTGCGCTGATTTTTTGCGCGACGAACCGCCGCTGTAGCAACGGCAATAATTCTTTCTATACCGTTTACATCACACAGTTTTCTAAACATTTTTAACGTTTTAATCGTTTCTTGAATTCTTGCAGGTCTCAAAAAACCATCTCTTTCCATTCCTTCGCCAAGTCTTGGCGCTTCCTTTAATTGATCCACTATTTGAAAGTGTCCGTTTTCTAAAACGTCTACTAAAAGTAATCTCGCAGTATTCGAGCCCAAATCGATTATCGCAATTCTTTCCAATTTAATTCACCATGCCATTATGTTTTTTGATTAATTATAACACAAGATATAGTGTTTGTACATAGTTTTTTTTAAAATTTGTGCAGTTTTTTACGAATATTTTTTTATTAATAAATAAACGTTCCTAAAAAATATTATTTTAATTAAAAATTTACAAATTTTGTTATTTTATTTACCATTTTCGTCTTAAACTTATTAATAGCAAATTGCACAAATTATTTTTCATTTTTTCTTATTTGCGTAACAAATTGAAATACTGAAAGCAAAACTAAAAAGCCTCCAAAACATCTTTTTAAGATGTCACCCGTAATTGAGCGCGCAATAAAACACCCCACTATACAGGTCAACACTCCTGGAATTATCATAAACAATATTTTATCAAACTCGACAAGTTTATTTTTAAAATGTAATATTAAAGCCACAATAGCCATAGGAATAAAGCTTACTAAATTAATAGCTTGCGCAGTATGTTGTCCTACGTTATAAAAAATGCTTAAAAGTGGAATAAGTACAGTACCACCCCCCATTCCCATTCCACCAAGAATACCGCCAATTATACCAGCAAAAGCATACCAAATATATTCCAAAATTCTCCCTCCACTAAAACAAAAGCATCTTTACACCCGCAGCCGCCATAATTATTGAAAAAATTACCGCAACCCATTTTGACGATAATTTTGAAAGGCACAATGCTCCGATTGCGCCACCGGCGACAACCCCTATCATCACGGGAATTCCTGCGTTTAAATTAAAGTTGCCAAACGCGACGTAAAACAACCCGCTAACAATTGATAAAGGTAATATTATTAAAATTGCAGTTGCGTGTGCATTTTTTTCTTTGCGTTTTAATAAAAAAGTTAGCATTGGAACGACAATCATTCCTCCACCGCCACCAAAAACTCCATTCACAAGCCCCGCAACGACTCCTGTTATTATTGCAAATAAATTATTTTTTGAGTTTGACGCTTTTTTTTGCATATCATTTACTTTCGACATAAAAGTAATGTGTGCAAAACAAAATATTTTAATAAAAAAATTCAAAATAAATTATAAATGTATTGTTTACAGTTGATTTTTGTAGCAAAATAATATATAATTAATTCAATGTGTTATATTATGTTTGTATGCTATAGCACTCAACCAAAAAAGAACAAAACTACATCAAAGGTGAATTATGACGAGAAAGAATTTATTTCAAAACAGCAAAACTAAATTGTTACTTATTCTTTTATTGATTTGCACACTGTGCATGTCGCTTTTTGCGGTTGCATGTAATAAGGACGAAGATGACGAAAATAGTATTCCTAACTATTCTTACACGCAAACCGACAATGAATTTATAAGCAACTCAAGTTTTGATTTCGGCGTTCTCGATACCGAACTTACTAAATTTCCAAAAACCTCTCCAACGGGTTGGTCAAAAAGTAAAGATAGTAATAGTGATATTGCAAGTACTTCTGTCAAATCCGGTGCTATAAACGTAACCGAAGATGGTTGGACTGAGCTTATGAACGTTCTTTATAAAGATAGTAACATCATCGACTACGTAGAATATCTATATAAAGATAAATTAGTTATTGATAGCACTGAATATACGGACATAAAGAGTTTTGCTAAGGATTTCTTAATAGATAGAGATGGTGAAACACCTACTTCTGATGAAATCCAAAAATATATTATTGATAATTTCTTCACTATCTTTGATAATCCAACCACACACAAAGGCGCGAACGATAATTTCGTATACATGTTGAACAACTATCGCTCAACAGCCTACCAAAATATTGGTACTTCACAAAAGATTACATCATCAAGTACTGTTACCTTAAACAAAGGGGAATATGGCAAGGTTTCTGTTTGGGTTAAAACACAAAATTTAACCCAAAAAGTAAATGGCGAATACGGTGCAAACATCCGTATAATTAATAAATTTAACGACACCACTCAATCTGATTACGCTATTAAAAATATCGTAGCAAACGACTGGACACAGTACACTATTTATCTTAAAGCAGATAAAACTTTTAGCACCTCTTTCCAACTCGCACTTGGCTTAGGCTATGGTCTCGCTGGTGTAACTGAAGGAACCGCATATTTTGATGACGTTGTATTCACCCATTTAACCGAAGAAGAGTTTTTAACTGAAACCTCTACCCTTTCTATTTTTGAAACAAAATTAGATTACAATGAAAAACAAGTTAATTTTGTAACCACAGACGATATAAACGAAAACACAGCATTACTTTATAACATGGCTTTAGAAAACGACTATCTAAAAGAAGTTTTCTTTAAAGCTAATGAGATTGAAGATGCCCACACCACATCCGCAATCCCCGGATGCGACGGTTATAAAGGAGAAAAGAGTGCAAAGTTAACTGAAGTTGATAACATTGACGGATACGACAACGTAAAAAAACTTGAACTTAAAAACATGAGTTATACGTTGAAATTTACAAATTCTAAATTCGCAATTTCAAATGGCGAATATGCATACGTCCAATTCATGCTTAAAAATCAATTATCTGATTGGGGTTCGACTACTGTTACCGTCAACGTGTATGACATCTTTAAAAATTATTCTGAAAAGAGAGAAGCTGTAGTAACGTTTTCAACCGTTAATGATGAATGGCAAAAAGTTGGTTTAGTATTTAAAAATAATTTCACGGAAGAAAATACTGATAGAAAATTTGCTATTGAAATTGTTGTTGGTCCAACTGATATTGCATCGGCTAAATATGAATATGATTACGCTAGTGGAGAGGTTTATATTACTCCAGCAATGATAGCAATCGGTGACCTCGATAAAAACGGTGATAATGACAAACTTTATGACCTCTATGCGCTATATTCTTCTAATGCAAGTGCTGCAACCGCTCTTTATGCTGGATACACCACTGATTATACTGATAGTAGCGATACAAAAACTTACAATTTTACAACTGCACCGAGTGATATAGGCACCATTACCCACTCTATTGCCAACGTAAACGGGTATCAAGGTGTTGAAGCTGACCACTATTATATAAACGATAATAGCGATAATTTTGAAATCAACACTAGAACAAACGGTGATAATGGTAGTTATGCAGGGCTTATCAATACTAATTATATTGACGAATATAAAATTAGCAATCTAAAAACCGCATTAAATCATACTGGTGACGCTATCCAACCCATCATGATATATAATGCAACTAAAGATAACTATGGATTCATAGGCGAGGCTATTAGTGTTAGCGCAAGTTCTATGAAAAAAGTATCGGTTACACTGCGCGTTGCTGAAGGTGCTGTTGCCAATGTTTATTTAGTAAATGTTGGAGAACAACAAAAAAATGTTTTAACATTTGATAATTTCAAGAGTTATGAAGAAAATAAAGACTATACTGGCTCTTCATTAAAATTCCAAATACAAGTCACTGAGGAAATGATGATTAACGGTTGGGCAACTGTTAATTTCTACATTGCGACTGGTGCTTCTGAAAAAGATTTCCGTGTAGAAGTTTGGAACGGTAATAGAAACGGTTTAGAAGATAATGCTTCAAAAGGATTTGTTTTTATTAAAAATATTGTTACATCCGGCACCTTTAGTGAGCCTACTAACGTTAATAATGCATTTACAGTTTCTAATAACCCACTTTATGACGAATATGTTTTAACTGGAAACAAACCGGACGTTATTATTAAACATCAACGTGCATGGACTGCGTTAGAAGATGAATTTAATGAAAAACACCCGGATGAAGCACTTGAAAACGGACAAGGCGATTATGCACCTAAATATGTTTGGGTTGAAACTGACAATTATATCTATGCAGTATTTAACACTATTGACCCTGTAGCCGTTGACCCGGACGGGCACACCCATGAAGATGAAGATGCTTCAGAGGGTTGTACGGCTGAAACTGACCCATCAACATTCTGGCTTTCATTCTCCTCTATAATTTTAGCAGTTGTATTATTTGCAGCAATAGTTGCACTATTCGTTAAGAATCTTAGAATTAGACACAAACGTAATAAGTCAGATGCTAAATCTCATTATACAATTACAAGCCGTGTTAAAACTCAAAAGAAAGATAAAAAAGTTAAAGATGAAGAAATCGAAAGTGAAGAATTAGTTGAAGAAATAGAATCCGCTGAAGACGAAAACGACCAAGAAAATTCTGAAGAATTAGTTGAAAATGAATCAACTGAAGAAAAACAAGAAGTACTTGATGACTATGTTTACGGCGAAGTAGAGGTATTCGACGAAGATAAGAAAGACGAAGAATAAATAATTCAATTACGTTAAAAGCCCTGTGCTAATGAAATGCACGGGGCTTTTTGTATAACTTTATACTTTTTACGCATATATATAATGTATGTCAACAATTATTTTAACAGGTGGCGGGACTGCTGGCCACTGCACACCAAACTTAGCATTATACCCTTATCTTAAAAATGAATTTGATAAAATTATATACATCGGCAGTGAAAACGGCATAGAAAAAAATATTATATCAAAAACAGATATACCCTATTATTCCGTTAATTGCGCAAAATTCAATCGCAATAAAAAATTAAAAAATTTCACTATGCCATTTAAAGTAATTTCGGGTGTAATTGAAGCAGGTAAAATTATAGATAAAGTCAAGCCAGACGTTGTCTTTTCTAAAGGAGGATACGTATCTCTACCCACTGTAATTGCTGCGTCATTAAGAAAAATACCTGTAATAACGCATGAAAGTGACTTTAGTCTAGGTTTAGCAAATAAAATATCTTCAAAATACAGTAAAAAAGTATTAACTTCATTCCCCGAAACTGCAAAAACAGTTAAAAACGGTGAATTTGTTGGTCCTCCTATCAGAAGTTCACTATTTAACGTCTCAAGACAAGAAGCACTTGATTTTTTTGGTTTTACAGGTAAAAAACCAATACTTTTAATTACTGGAGGAAGTCAAGGTGCAAAAACTATAAATATTACTGTTAAGAAAGCATTAAATAATCTTTTGCCAAAATTTGATATTATTCATATATGTGGTAAAGATAATTTATCAAATGAACGGTCAGATAAAGGTTATTATCAAACAGAATATTTAGATAAAATGGAATATGCCCTTAGTGTCGCATCAGTATGTGTTTCTCGTTCGGGTTCCAATACTCTCTTTGAACTAATGTGCTTAAAGATTCCATGTGTATTAATTCCTTTGCCACCTGGCGCGTCACGTGGAGACCAAGTTCAAAATGCAAACTATTTTCAAAAAAAGGGCTTAGCAAACGTTTTGCAACAAGATGTTTTAACTCCTGAATCGTTAACTTTCGCCATACACGCTACTTATGCAAATCGCTTTAATATAATAAGAAATTTTGATGCTTTTCCTATTAAAGACGCAAGCCGACAAATATCAAGAATTATCGCTGATTGTGCGCATTAGTCACTATGTAATTAAATCTTAGTCGTTCCATTGTGTTAAGCCCTTCCCTGTCAGAAAAATATTTAGAAAGACTTGTCTTGTCCTTTTTAATATTTTCTGACTTTTTTATTATAAAAAAGTTATCTGATAACTTTCTGTCTGTCACAAAAGTCATACATTTGTTTTTTTTCTTAATTTCAAATAAATTTTTTACAATAGCGTATATCATATTTTATCTCCTTGCATTTAAATCTTATCAATTTTATATGACATATGGCTGTCATATTTATTGATAAATTTAAAATTAATTGACATTTTTTATTGTATATATTAAAATATGATATAAGGAGATAATTTAATTATGAAATTTGAAATTATGATGGGAATTTTATTTGAATTAATGTCAAAAAAATGCGTAAAAGCCTCATATCTTGCCCAAAAATTCGAAGTGAGCATTAGAAGTATACACAGATATATTAACAACTTAGAAATGTCTGGTGTCCCTATTTATACAATGCGTGGAAACCAAGGCGGATTTGCAATAATTGACACCTTCAAGCTTTCTTCCACTTTTTTCACAAAATCAGAATTTGAACAGACAATAAATGCATTAACCGCAATCAATGAAGGTATCCCTAACAAGGTACTAGAAAGTGCAATACTAAAATTAAAATCTGCCGTAAGGAATGAATATTGCAGTTTTTCTCTACAAAGTGGAAATTTAATTATTGACGCAGGTCCTTGGGGTGATACAACTGGCTATAAAAGCAAATTAGTAATTTTACAAAAAAGTATAGACGAATGCAAAAAATTACATATCAGGTATCATGATAGAAATGGCGAAATTACAGACCGAACAATAGAGCCTCACCTAATTGTATTCAAGCAAGGAATTTGGTATACTTTTGCATATTGTACTTTAAGAAATGAATTCAGATTTTTTAAAACAGGCAGAATTGAAAGCGCAAACATTCTTGATGAAAAGTTTACAAGAAGAGATTTAACGAATATGGATTTACCAACGAATTTTTGGCACTCTAACCTAGAAAGCACTTATGTTTTAATGGAAATTGATAAATCTTGTTTGTCAGACGTTGAAGAATGGCTAGGAATTGAAAATGTAAAAAAGATAAACGGTAAATATATTGCTGATGTTAATTTACCTTTTGACAAAGGTCTTATTAGCAAGATAATTAGTTTTGGAAGTGGAATTAAGGTTTTAGAACCTAAAATATTAAAAGATAAAATAAAAAATTGCGTGAAAGAAATTTATAATAATTATTAAAATTTGCCCCGCACGAATTTTCGTGCGGGGTAATAATTAAAATTCTTTTCTTGTACTTCTCGAAAAAAGTTCCAAAAACACTTTCATTGGGTCTTTTTTATTGTAAATTATTGAATAAACAGCATTTGTAATAGGTAAATCAACGTTGTATTTCTCTCCTAATAACTTCAATGCCTTTGCGGTACTCACCCCTTCGGCAAGTTTACCAAAGTCTTCGCCTTTAACATATTTTTCACCAAAATTTCTATTATTAGAGTATTCGGAAAAAAGAGTTGTTTCGTAATCGCCTAAATGACAAAGCCCGTAAGCTGATAATTCATTGCCCCCCATGGCTTTTATAAGTCTAGCGATTTCTCTAGCCCCCCTAGCCATAAGTGGTCCTTTTAGAGTGGCAAAGCCCCCTCCATCTAACATTCCTGCCGCGATACCCATAACGTTTTTAGCTGCCGCACCTATTTCACTGCCTATAATATCATCACCGTAATAAAACCTAATAAGTTCTCCACGCAAGTTATCAGCTAAAAACTTAACCAACTTAGGATTGCTTGAGTCAATCAGCATACAGTTGGGCAAGCCTTTGACGAATGCCTGAATATGTCCAGGTCCGACCCAAACTGCAACGTTATCTCGACTTATACCGCATTCAACAACCACCTCTGAAAGTCTTTTACCTGTATTAACTTCTATTCCTTTCATGCACAGAACAAACTTTTTATTTGAAACATTATATTGCGTTATTTTGTGCATAAACGAACGCAAAGCTTGAGCACTTATTGATATAATTATAATATCACTCTCGCTCACAGCTAATTGTAAATCTGAAGTAAGTTTAATTCTTTTATCTAGCTCGACATATTCATTTTTACCTGAATTTTTTAAAATTTCATAGCTACGATTTCCAGCAGTGCCCCACTGAATAACGTTATGCCCATTATTAACCAAATACCAGCCGATAAAAGATCCCCAACGTCCACAACCTAAAACAGATATTTTCATATAAATTCACCTATATTAAAGCGTTTTTCTATCAATAAACGCACGTGCGAGACTAACTTCATCTGCATATTCTAAATCGGTTCCTATAGGAATACCGTGTGCTAATCTTGTAACTTTAATTCCCAAAGGTTTTAATAAATTAGAAATATACATGGCGGTTGCTTCCCCATCCACATCAGGATTTGTCGCCATTATGACTTCATTTACACCGCCTTGAGCGATACGACCCAATAGTTCTTTTACATTAATATCGTTAGGGCCTATACCGTCTAATGGTGAAATTGTACCGTGCAGCACGTGATATACTCCACTAAATTCGTTGAGTTTTTCGATTGCTATCACGTCTTTAGGCTCTTTAACAACGCAGATCGTGTCACTAGAACGAATTTTACAAATATCACAAATATCGCCCTCAGAATAATTGCCACAAACTTTACAATAATGGACGTTTTGTTTAACATTTAATATCGCTTCAGCAAAAGATTTTGCATCTTCTTCAGACATGTTTACAACTTTATAAGCAAAACGTTGTGCAGTTTTTGCACCGACACCAGGAAGTTTAGAAAATTCGTTTATAAGTTTACCTATTGGTTCAATATAAACTTTCATATTATAAACCTAAGCCACCAAATGCGCCCATTTTCTCTGAATAAGTTTTTTCTGCTTTTTCATAGCCGTCGTTAAGTGCGGCAACAATCAAATCTTCAAGCATAGTTATGTCTTCAGTGTCAACCGCATCTGGATTAATAGTAACGGAATTCACAACTTTTTTAGCATTCATTGTAACTTTTACTAGTCCGCCTCCAGCAGAGCCCTCAATTTGAACTTCATCAAGTTCAGCCTGTGCTTTTTGCATTTCTTCTTGCATTTTTTGTGCTTGTCTCATTAAATTTTGCATTTGGTTACCACCACCAAAGCCATTAAAACCACCTCTATAGGCCATAGTTTCATTCTCCTTTTATGCTTTAACTATTTTATAATTACTATATCATCACCGAAAATATTTTTTATTTTTTCGGTTGCTTTGTCTAATTCATTTAAATTTCGTTCTTTTTCTGTTATTTTGATTTGTAATTCAAAAGGTAAAAACTCATCTAGAGCGTCTATTATCTTAGTTTTATTCTGTAATTTCTCTAATAGCTCGCTATCATTTTTATTAGCGGTTGTAATTACTAATATATTCCCTAAAATGCTAATTTCAACGTTTTGAATAATATTCCAAAGCATTTCACTGCCAAGCTTTCTCAAATTTACAAGCAATTTACCTTTTAATTCTTCTACTGTCACAGTTTGAATTGGAATTTTTTCTTTTTTATCTCTCTTTAAGTTATTTTCGGGAATTGTTTCTATTTTTTTATTATCATTTGATAAGTTAGCGTCAAAAACAACACCGTTTTTCATTTTTTCTTCCAAGTCCTTGATTCTAGACATTAGCGCATCAATATTATAATCATTTTCCGGCCTAGACGCTTTAACAGAAGCTGTTTCAAACGCAACACGTGGATGATTAGAATATTTAAGTGCAGTTTCTACGTCTGAGTATATTTCAAGCACCCTTAAAAGTCTTTGTTCGCTTATCCCTATCACTAAATCCGCATATTGAGAAAACTTTTCTTTAGGTAAAGTTAAAATTGTATTTGAATTGTTACATGTCTTTATAATAAGCAAATCTCTTATCAATTTAGTAACGTCTTTCGTGAGTACGCCCATGCTTTTACCGAGCGAACAAAGAGTATCAATAGTTTGCAAAACTTTGCCTGTATCGGAATTTAAAACGTTTTTTACCAAATTGAACACGGTATCAGAATTTGAAGAGCCTAAGATTTCCAAAACGTCGTCATATTTCAATTTATCTGTCCCATAGGAAATTGCGGTATCAGCAATAGACAATGCATCACGAATACTTCCTTCTCCCGCCTTAGCTATGGCAAAAACAGCCTCTTTTTCATATTTTTTTCCTTGCTCATCGTAAATTTTACAAATCAATTTACTAATTTCTTCAACTGAAATTAATCTAAAATCAAAACGCATGCAACGTGATAAAATTGTTGCAGGTATTTTGTGTACTTCTGTTGTTGCTAAAATAAAAACAGCATGTTTTGGTGGCTCTTCTAAAGTTTTAAGAAGGGCATTAAAAGCCGCACCAGTCAGCATATGAACTTCGTCAATAATATAAACTTTATAACGACACGCAACTGGAGGATACTGAACTTTTTCTCTTAAATCTCTGATTTCATTAACGCCATTGTTAGAAGCGGCGTCAATTTCAATAACGTCAATATTAGATGAGTCGTTAAGCGCAATACACGCCTCACATTTTCCACACGGAGAGCCATTTATTGGCGAAAGACAATTTATCGCTTTAGAAAATATTTTAGCAGCAGAAGTTTTACCAGTTCCACGAGTGCCGGTAAAAAGGTATGCGTGACCAAGCCTACCACTAATTATCTGATTGGTAAGCGTTTTTACAATATGTTCTTGCCCAATTAAAGCTTCAAAATTTATTGGACGATATTTTCTATATAATGCTAAATATGCCATTTATTCTCCTTATCGGCCTAATTTTTGGCGGAGTTTTTTTCTTATTCTTTGCAATGCGTTATCAACTGTTTTTTCTGTTTTATTAATTTTATTTGCTATTTCTAAGTAAGTAAAACCTTGTAAAAACAAAGCTAAAATTTTATATTCAAGCTTACTCAAACTTTCTTTAATACAAGCTTCAATTTCTAATTTATTTTCATTGTTTAGGAAAACGCCCTCCGGTGTCAATCCTGAATCAATTAAAATTTCCATTTTATCACTATCCCCGTCTCCATATCCAGTCAACGGAATGTAGTCAATAAGTGGTTCATTCTTTTTTGCATTATATTTTCTAAGTTCAGAACGAATTGCATTATTAATGCAAGTATATGCAAAACTGTCAAACTTAGATACCGCATCAAAATTTTTTACGGCAGAATAAAACCCAAGTGCACCGACTTGATATAAGTCGTCGTTTCCACAATAAATATATTTACGGACTATTTTTTTAATAGTTCCGTCATACCTTCTATGTATTTCCTCGTACGCCTGCTCACTATCCCCTTTTGCGAGAATAACAAGCGCTTCGTCGGACATTTCTTTTAAGTTCATTATCCCGCCTTTATCTTAACTGTTTTTTATAGTTTTTTGTCTTACCACTTCGTAAATAGCTACAGCGCATGCTACTGATGCGTTTAATGAGTTTACCTTTCCAAACATAGGAATAGAAACAATACCGTCACATTTTTCTTTAGTTAAACGCTTTACTCCACTATCTTCACCACCAATAACTAAACAAATTTTACCGGATAAATTTGATTTATATATATTACCCCCGCCAACTTCAGTTGCATACACCCAAAATCCATTATCTTTAAGCGTATCTATAGCAGTATTTATATTTGTAACCTTAGCAACCTTAACATGGTTCAACGCCCCCGCAGAAATACGCATAACCGTGTCACTTACGGTTGCGCTTCTATCTTTACCGATAATTATGCCATCAGCACCAGCGCATTCACACACTCTTATAATACTTCCTAAATTATGTGGGTCTAAAATTTCATTTAAAACCACAATCAGCCCGTCTTTATCTTTACAGTCTTGTAAAATATCATCAATATCAAAATATTTGTAATCGGAAACATATGCAATAAAGCCTTGGTGTCTTTTGCTTTCGCTTTCTTTTTCAATAACGTACTTATCTACCGGCTGTAGCTTAATCTTATGCGACCTTATGATATTAATAAGTCTTTTACTAGCATCATCTTTTAAATCTTTTTGCACTAAAACTTTTTCTATTTCTTTGTCGGTTTTTAATAATTCATAAATAGAATTTCTACCTTCAACTTTCATATTATTTCCCTTTATTTAAAATATAATTTAATCTTTCGTAATTACCAGTTAGATATAAAAACCCTAAAACGGCTTCAAAACCGGTTGAGGCGTTATAATCTGACACACTAGCATGTTTTGCTTTGGTAGTTTTTTTTGCGTTTCTTCCTCTTTTAAATACACACAATTCTTCTTCGTCTAAAATATCAATAATTTCTTTTATAAATTTTGATTGTGCAACAGCATTAACCTCACTAGTTGCTAGTTTGTTGAGTTCACTTGTTTTGCTATCAGAACTAAAAGTCAGTTTTTCCCTAACGTATAGAGAATAAACGGCATCTCCAACAAAAGCCAACACAATTGGATTTAAATTATTAGCCCTATGCTTATCCATTAACTCGCCAAACCTAAACAAAATACTTATACCCCATTTTTCATTATAAGTATTATACAATATTTAATTAAAAAACACAATAAATTAACCCGAATATTTGATATTCGGGTTAATATAAATTAAAATTCGTCATTTACTTTAGAAAAATATTGTACTATGCCTTTGAAGATACTATAAGCTATATCCTTTTGATATTCTTCAGTTAAAAGTAAGGCTTCATCATCTGGATTGGACAAAAAACCGCACTCAGCAATAACTGAAGTGTATTTGCTACAATTTAATATGTAATAATCTCCTGAAAGTATAGAGCACTCTCTTGACGCCGTGGGCATCTCATTAAAATTTTCTTGAATACTACTAGCTAGTAATTTTGCATTATCGTCACTATTTTTATAAAAGACTTGAGCTCCACGCCTAGTAGTTAAACTGTACTTATTCATATGTATACTTATTACAACGTGTGGTTCAAACTCATTTATTATATCACGTCGTTTCTCCATATCTTTACGCTTTAAATTTTTAGTTGCTACGCCATATAACCCTGCATCAGTATTTCTGGTAAGAACGACGTTCATTCCTGCGTTTACAAGATATTCTTCAAGTTTTTTTACTACCGCTAAATTAAGCTCGCTTTCTTTTACTCCTGTATTAATACCTTGCACTCCACCGTCAACACCTCCGTGTCCAGCATCTAAAACAACTTTAATTTTGTTTGCTGTCACGTCGTTAATTGGCTTTGATGAGAGTGCGCCAAAACATAAAATAAAAGTAAAAATAGTAATCAATAAGACGGATATGATTATTACATTTTTTTTATGAAAAATAAGCATAATTCACCAAAATATATAGCTTTTTATTAATCTATTTATACTAAAATAAAAAATGAATTATGCAATAAATATAAAAATTAAAATTAAATTAATTTTTCAAGTAGCACTAACGTTTCAACACTGCTTTTTTCTTCATACACAAAAACATAG
>JAZNMA010000110.1:0-1532 GCA_045579345.1 Christensenellaceae bacterium
TTGCTATCGTTCCAATTGACTTAGCTTGATAATTCTTGTCTTTATTATAAAAGTTTACGTTACCGTTACTGTCGGATAGATAAACGTTTCCAAATACGTCCACCGTCATAGCCGTTGCATTGAAGGTTTCGCTACTCATAATTTTTTCATTAAGTGTTCTTTCGGTTTCTGATAGCTTATAAACTATGGTTTCCTTATGAGTTACGCCCTCTAAACGGATTAGTAAAACGTAATAATTTCCGCTTTGATAAGAAACCTCTTGAATTACGCAATTAAACACGTCAATCTTTTCGGACAAGCTATCATCAGATAAGTTCAGCATTCTTAAAAATCCGTCGTTCTTTTCGTGATTATAAGCGAGAAGTACAGTGTCTTTACCGAGTGCCATTGCGTTTGGCATAGTGCCATTAAAAGTGTCGGACTTGATGTAATTTTTAAAGTTACTTCTATCGTATGAATTTTCTGTTTCAGTTTTAGTTATTAAAAGTTTATTTTCGTCTAAAATAGCGACTTTATTATTGTAATATTCAATTGCCAGTGCGTTTTTACTTGAACGGTTATACGCAGTTTTACCATTTGCGATTGCAAAGCCTGTGAAAATTAGTTTATCATTTTCAATACTAAATTCTTGTACAGCATCAAGTTCGGTGTCGGTTAAAAGTAAGTTGTCGCCCTTAAACGAAATGCAGTTGGGGGATAAGATATTGCCAAGTTGATAATCTTTATCAACGTCACTGACAAAAAGTTTTGTTTTTGTTAAATCAGATAGAGAAAGTTTGGTAACGTAAGTTTGATTTTCGGTTAAATAATAAATAGCATTATCGTCAGCAATCATTTTAGAGGGAACGTCTGTTGTAAGGACGGTCGACTCTGACTTTGCTCCGCTTAATGAAAGTTTACATATTCCCTCATTGTTATAAAAGAAAATATCATTTTTTTCATTTATTGCGACAGGCTTATCTGCATTTAGCGGAATCTCAAAAGAATATTCAAAAACGTTTCCGTTGATTTTATAAATCTTTCCCGTGCTGCTGTAGGCGGTAATTAAGTAGTTCGCGTTTACGTCAAAGTAATTTCCAGCAATATTAACACCGTCAGTTGATTTAAGTCCATTTTTAGCGAAATTGTTATTTAATGATATTGTATGCAAGACGGGGTCTGAAGCCAATAAAGTTGTATCGTTAAGCTTTTTAACTTGTTTTAAAGTTCCAAATCCACTAACGTCAGTATATTTACCATTATAATATACCGTTAATTTTTGATTTCCGCTGGCGATTGCTGTTACGTTATCGTCAGAATAAACGTCGATAGGATTATCGAGCGCTTTATACTGCATATTATCAACAGGTAAAACATGGTCGACACTGTTAGAATTTGCCAAAGTAAAAGTAGGCGCGCTCACAAAAAACATGCCGATAAATATAATGGATAAAACCGATAAAAGTATACATACTTTCTTTTTAATTTCATTAAAACATCTCATATTCTACATTTTATCACATAAAACATTTTTTGTCATTATATTTCGACTT
>JAZNMA010000111.1:0-17168 GCA_045579345.1 Christensenellaceae bacterium
AATCTTTTTAACTTTTTATAAGTAAATGGTACTCCATTATCTAATAAAAAACAAGAAAATTTATAAAAAAAAATTTTTTAATAAAAGTTTTAAAAAGTAGTGAAAAAGACTTTACTTTGTTAAAGTAATAAAGTATAATAAAATTACTTGATACTTTATTACGATAAAGTGTTAAAGTAAAAAACAAATTTTTTGATAGGAGATAAACTATTATGAAAAAACTTTTAACAATTATTCTTACCATTGCTTTAATGGTAACAGCAGTATGCGGTTTAACCGCTTGTTCTAAAGGTGATGACGAAAGTATAATTGACGTTACCACAAAAACGATTACCGTCGGATATACTGACTACGCGCCCATGAACTATACCGAAGACAAGGTGTTTAAGGGATTTGATACTGAACTCGCTCTTTTAGTGTTCAATGCGCTCGGCTACGACGTTAGATTTAAACTTATTGAATGGAACAACAAATACGTTGAACTTAACGAAGGCACTATCGATTGTATTTGGAATGGGTTTACCTCTAACGGTGAGGACGAGGGACAAGCGCGTATTACTTTAGTTGACTTTTCTTACAACTATATGCAAAACGCACAATGTATCTTAAAAAGTAAAAACGCGGCGACCATTACTTCAGCTAATGACTTAGAGAATAAATCAGTTGCTTTTGAAAACGGTTCAGGCGGGGATTCTTTGGCGACGAAATACGCAAAAAACGCTAATTTAATGAAAGTTGGCTGTAAAGACCAAATGGAAGCTATTACCAAACTCAACCAAGGCGCGTCAGATTATGCTATCGTAGACATAATTTTAGCACAAACCATCATTACACAAAGCGCATATTCTAACCTTGAAATCAACGCTGGTATTGAAATCCCTGTTGAATATTATGCAATCGGTTTTAAACTTGGAAGTACGCTTACTGCAAAAGTAAACGTTATGCTTGAAGCTTTTGCTAAAACCGGACAGTTACAAGAACTCGCTAACAAATACAACGTTGGCACTATGGTTATTACAGACTTTTCTTCTCAGAAATAATTAAAGGAAATTACTTATGAGTTTTATTGAAGTCACGCAAAGCCTCTTAGGGGGCTTTGCTGTCACTTGTTTACTTTTCATTTTAACTTTAATTTTGTCATTGCCTTTAGGACTACTAATTTCCTTTTGCACGATGAGTAAATTTAAACCGTTAAAATTTGTATTTAAGATTTTTGTGTGGATTGTCCGCGGTGTTCCGTTGATGTTACAGATTTTTATAATCTATTTTTTAGTGCGCACAAGCAATGGTGCAAATTTTTGGGCAAAACTAGACACCTATTTTTACTTTGAATACGGTATACAATTCGGTCAAAACGGTGCAGGCTTAGGCGCTTTTCTCGCCGTGTTAATCGCTTTTACTATCAATTATGCCTGTTATTTTTCGGAAATTTTCCGTGGCGGTATTGAAAGTATTTCTAAAGGTCAACAAGAAGCCGGAATGGTTTTAGGCATGACTAAAGGACAAATTTTTAGTAAGGTTGTTCTTTTGCAACTTATTAAGCGTATTGTTCCTCCGATGAGTAACGAAATCATTACACTTGTTAAAGATACCGCTCTTTCTAACTCTATCGGTATTGTTGAAATAATTCTACAAGCGAAACTGTTCACTCAACAAGCCATTTGGCCCTTGTTCTATTCGGGCGTATTCTATCTTATATTCGTTGGTATTCTCACTCTTCTTTTTGGATATATCGAAAAGAAATTATCTTACTTTAAGGCGTAGGTATGTGTTATGGCGTATTTAGAGATTAAAAATTTTAATAAATCGTTCGGAAATACCGAAGTCTTAAAGGGCATTGACCTTTCGATTGATAAAGGACAAGTCGTTTCTATTATTGGCTCGTCGGGTAGCGGTAAAACTACTCTTCTTCGCTGTATTAACTTTTTAGAAACGCCAGATAACGGCATTATGACCTTAGACGGCGAAACTCTTTTTGACAGTAATCAAACTAAAAAAGATAGCGATAGCGTTCTGCGTGAAAAAAGGCTTAACTTTGGATTAGTTTTTCAGTCTTTTAACCTTTTCCCACAGTATAACGTTTTAGATAACATTACGCTTGCCCCCTCTCTTTTACTTAAAAGTAAGGTTAATGCGAGAAAAAATAAAGAACTTTTTAACTTAGAAAAGAAAAAAATTCAAAGCGAGGCAATCGAGCTTTTGGAAAAAATCGGTCTTTCCGACAAAGCAAAGGCTTATCCTTGTGAACTCTCTGGCGGTCAATGTCAGCGTGTGGCAATAGCAAGGGCTCTTGCATTAAAACCAAAAATTTTGTGTTTTGACGAGCCAACCTCTGCCCTCGACCCAGAGCTCACCGGCGAAGTATTAAAGGTTATTAAAGCACTAAAGGATAAAGACAGAACTATGATTATAGTTACACACGAAATGGGGTTTGCTAAAAACGTTTCGGATAAAATCGTGTTCATGGCGGACGGCGTTATTGAAGAAGAGGGCACGCCCAAGCAAATCTTTGATAAACCTAAGTCGGAAAAACTTATTCACTTTTTATCTAGCGTAAACAACAAGGACGGTGAATAACATGAGCAACGACATCAAATCTAACTATTCAGACCTTTTCGACGCAATAATAAAACTTAACACAAAAGAAGATTGTGAGGTTTTTTTCCGTGACCTTTGCACATATAAAGAACTCGATTCTATGGCGCAAAGGGTGGTCGTTGCCAAACTTTTAATGGAGGGCGAAACTTACGAAAAAATTATCGCAAAAACCGATATATCGTCCGCAACCCTATCTAGAATATCCCGTTGTGTTAAATACGGCGAGGGCTATAAAAAGTTTTTATAAACTTACTTTTTTTCCGCTAGTGTTTGGCTGGCGGTTTTTTTTGTTTTTTATTGACATACTAATTTGTTAAGAGTATAATACTAACTGTAAGGAAAAAAGTTTATTGCTAGGAGAAAGTTACTTATGAGAAAATTATTTTCACTTTTTACAATTGAAGTTCCGAAACCCACCAATTACGGCTGGTTTCATCTTCTATTTATTGCAATAGTAATTGCGGTTACTATTTTTCTATGTGTGCGCTTTAAAGATAGCGAAGCAAAAGTTTTTAGAAGAATTGCGCTTATTTGCTGGCTTATAATGGTGGTGTTTGAAATTTATAAACAGATTGTTTTTTCCATTACTTTAGAAAACGAAATGTTCGTTAAAGACTATGATTGGAGCGCGTTTCCATATCAGCTTTGCTCTACCCCTCTTTATATTTTGCCGTTCGTGGCGTTTATCAAAAACCAAAAAATAAACGACTTTTTCGCGTCTTACATCTCAACTTTCGCGCTTTTTGGCGGAATTGTCGTGTTTTTATACCCAAACGACGTGTTTAATCATGAGTATTTAGGAATTCATATCCAAACGATGGTGCATCACGGCTTGCAAATAGTTACCGGTATATTCTTTGCCGTATATAACAGAAAAAGGCTTAATTTTACCTATTTCCTTAAAGCAATTCCGGTATTTTTATCCCTTTTAGCCGTCGCTTGTATACTTAATGAAAGCGTGATTATATCTTTAAAACAAAACGGGATAGACGACAAATTTAATATGTTCTATATAAGTCGTTTCTTCCCAAATCACTTACCTATTTTATCAACTGTTTATGAAAAAGTTGACTGGATTATTTTCTTACTCGTTTACACTTTTGGGTTTATTTTTGCCTCTTTCATCGTTTATTCGATTATTCTCGGCATTATTAAACTAGTTTATAAAATATCTCAAGAAAATTCTGAAAATCAAAATGAATTCAACGCATAATTACTTTAAAATTATAACCCCTTTTATTATAGCTTTTTGTGTAATCGAAGGGGTTTTAGGTTATTTTATACAAATTAATAGCGGTAAAACTTACTCTGTTTTATCTATTTCTTCCATTGTTTTGGCGTTTTTATTCTGCCTACTTTTATTTAAGAAAGATACTAGTCATATTCTGACGATTTTTGCCCTCTTTTTTACTGTGTGTGCCGATTTTCTTCTTTGCGGACTGGTTGATTTTACTTTTATAAAAGAACTAGCAATGTGCTTTTTCGTCGGCACTCAAGCCTGCTATTTTTTAAGGCTTTTTTCTAATCAAACTATTAAGCAAAGAAAAATACATTTAATCATACGCATCTGTTTTTCCGCGTTTGCAATTTTTTTAACCGCTATAATACTAAAAGAAAATACTAACTTTTTAAGTTTAATATCTTTATTTTATTATGCAAATTTATTGTTAAACGTCATATTTTCTTTTATACAATTTAAACTTTCTCCGCTTTTTGCAATAGGACTACTTTTATTTTCTTTTTGCGACGTGTTCGTTGGTCTAGGCATGATTGAAAATTTTATTTCTATCCCCGACGGCTCTATTATAAAAACCATAAACTCAATTGAATTAAATATGGCGTGGCTATTTTACGTGCCCTCGCAAACACTGCTTTCTTTAAGCACTATAAAAAAATAAATAAACAATAATTAAAAAAGCACACCTCGTTTCGCTATTTGCGAAATACAGTGTGCTTTTATTTTAGTTTTTTATAAATTCTACCACGTCTTCAATTTTACAATCTAAAAAAGAACAAATTCTATCTAGCGTTTTCATTTCTATATTTTCATTTGCCCTTAATCTACGAACTGTTTTACTATCTATACCACATTCTTCTCTAAGCCTATAAGTGGAAATGCCTTTTTCTTCCATTGTTAAAAATAATTTATCAAATTTAAACATTTTAACCCCCTTATTATTGACAATTTATATTATGGGGGTTATAATCTTTTTTATTAAGGGGATATAATCCCCATTTTGATAAAAAGGAGGTTTTATATGGAGTTGTGGAGAGAATTATTAATAATTTATCTAAACATTTAAGTTTGCCTCATTTTACGTAAGTCGAGGTTATTTTTTAAAAGCACTTGATAATATTTAGTTTTTGTGTTATACTAATCGAGCAACACAGTTTAATAATTATTAGCACAGACATACTATGATAAAAACGTATGTCCTTTTTCCTGTGCTAATAGGAACTGTGTTGCAACTGTGGACAATGCGTTTTATGTGCGTTGACT
This sequence comes from Christensenellaceae bacterium, assembly GCA_045579345.1. Lineage (GTDB taxonomy): Bacteria > Bacillota > Clostridia > Christensenellales > Borkfalkiaceae > UBA1259. The sequence continues at coordinate 5,099 of JAZNMA010000111.1, forward strand.
TCAGTTGACGCACTTTTTTATTTTATAAAGGGGTAGGATATATATGGGAAAAAAAGCAAATAAAAACGATAACGTAAATTACGCTGAATATATAAAAAATAATAAACAAGAGGCTACAAAACCGTTAATTAGTGCTCTTGAGATGTTAAGCATTGCAGACCAATGTTTTTTAGCTTCTTTAAGCGATTATCAATTAGAAATGTATAAAAAAGTTTTGACTGTTAGATTTCATTATATAGACGATATTCTAAAAGAACGCAAAGAAAAAGACTCTTATTAAGGGCGTTTCTCTTAGGGATTTTTAATATATAATAAAAGTGTAGCCCACTATACTTCGCTTTAATGCGAAATATGGCGGGCTTTTCTTATCCACAAAAGATTAAATTTATTAGTGATATTTTTAGCCTTGTGGCTAAAAGTGATATGCAAAACAAGTTTTGCGTTATATTTGCAAGAGCTAATTCAAGGTTCTGCGTAGCAGGTTCTTATATTTCTCTCTTGCAAGTTATATTAAATAAATCCTTAACTTGCCGTAAGGCAAATATAACTGCGTAGCAATATAACTTGTCGTTAGACAAATATCACAAATCCGCAAGGATTTATTTAGTTGCCGAATTCATTGTAGGAATTCGGCTTAAAGAGCCTTTTTTATTTCTAATATTTTTCTACTGTTACGCCTTGCTTTTTTGCGTAGCGGACGGTGTTTGCCGTCCCGCCAAAATCACGCTTTATATATGCAAAAACTAAGGACGCGTTATCCACCATGAACATATTTCTCTTTTGCATACACGTGTTCGTATATTCCTTTCCGACGTAAACTACTTCGTCTGCAACAGAAAGCATTCTCTTATACTCTATTTTTTGGAGCATGCTAAATCTTTCCGCTTGGCTAATACAGGGAACACACGCAATTAATTTTATATCACCGTATTCTTTTTTAAGACTTTCTAAAGTCTGAAAACAAACGGTGTCAAAGCCAATCGCCATTCCAATTAAAAAGGTGTTGAACCCCTTTTCTATATAAGTAATAAAATTTTCTCTTAATTTTTTCTTAGAAAAATCTAAATTTAGCGTTCTATGACCAGTAACGGCAAGCGTTTTATTTCTGTCTATATTCATGTTAATCAAAGTGGGCATTTTTTCTCTTTTCCGTTTCCTCTTGGATATTTTTTATCAGTATGTGTTATTTTTTCTATTTCTACTAAAGTGCGCTTTGCGTCGTCTAAACGCCTTTCAAAAACGTTTGATAATTCTCCGCCTAAAACCTTTATTGCACTTTTTGCTTCCTCAATTTCTTCCCCAGCTTGTCCTTTGTAAGAGAGAAATCTTCCGCCAATCTTTATAAATGGCATACAGTATTCGCATAAAGTATTGAGCCGAGCAACCGCGCGCGCTGAACAAATATCAAATTTTTCCCTATACTTTTCATCTTTTGCTAAATCTTCGGCACGAGAATTTATAACCGTTACGTTTTTTAAGCCGAGCTCTTTTACGATAGCTTTTAAAAATTCACATTTTTTTCCCGTCGCCTCTACTAAAGTTAAGTCTATATCTTCTCTAACTATCTTAATAGGAAGTGCAGGAAATCCACCACCAGAGCCTACGTCAATGAGTTTTCCACCATTTAACTTATCAACAAAAAGCAAGCTGTCAACAAAATGCTTTAGATATACTTCCTCTTTTTCCGTGATTGCCGTTATATTAAATTTTTCATTATACTCAATTAATAACTTATAGTATTTATCAAACGATTCTAATTGTTTTTCTGAAATTTTTATGTCGTATTTTTCAAATAATTTTTTCATAATTAGAGTATAACACATAAAAAAAATTTGTCAATTAAAAATAAAAGTTAATTTTTTGTAAGTATCTTTGTTAAATACTTTTATTTTTCTTTTTTTTCAACGTTTATAAGTTAAAAACCGCAATTTTTTGTTCTTTTTTTATTGTTTTTTTAGTTAAAAAATTTTTTTACATATTTTTTTATTAACAGTATTAACCACGTTAAAAAAGTTTTGCACAGTTATTAAACAAGCTATTAACCGCGCTTTTTTCTCTAATTTACTGACAAAATATATCTTTTCAACTTTTCTACACCCTATACTACTATTATTACGATTTAAATTTTTAAAAAATAAATATAACATAACATACTATCGAGAATAAAAAATAATTTTTTCATTAACAATAAAAAACGCTAGAAAAAAGCAAATTTTCTTGATTTTTATGCTCTAATAATATATAATATATTTATATTATATAAAATACTCGAATTTAAATAATTACTTATGAAAAAAGCGTTAATTTTCGTGAGTTTATTAATTTAAGATATAGGAGAAAATTATGAAACTTATTTGCGACGGTTTAGATTTATCAGATGCAGTGCTTAAGGTAAGCAAAGCTCTTTCAGTTAAATCAGCTAACCCTGTTTTAGAAGGCATTAAAATTACCGCTAAAGCAGACAGATTAACTCTTCTTGCAACAGATACTGAACTCACTATTGAAAAAACTATTAAAGCTGACGTTTTAATGGAGGGTGAAACCGTTGTCGTTGGAAAGTATTTCGTAGATTTTGCAAAAAAACTTGAAAAAGAACAGGTTGAACTTTGTCGTCTTTACGACGGTGGCTTGCAAATAAAGTATTCTGATTCAGAAAGTGAATTGCAAGTATTCCCTGCTGAAAATTTTCCAAAAATTGAAAAGGAAGAGGACGGAGCTTTCTTTGAAATTTCTCAATTAGATTTTAAAAAGGTTGTGGAAAGAACTGTTTTTGCATGCTCAACAGACGATAGTAGACCAATCTTAAAAGGCGTTTTATTTGAAATTAGCAATAATGAATTAACTAGCGTTGCTTTAGACGGTTTTAGAATGGCTGTTTGTAAAAAGAAAGTTTTAGCAAGTAAGGATATGAAAGTCGTTATTCCTGCTCGTGCGCTAAACGAAATTATGCGCTTACTTGATAAAGACGAGGAAAACTTAAAAGTAATTTTACAAAAAAACACCCTTTTAGTTGAAGTTGAGAACACAGTTTTATTCTCAAGACTTATCGAAGGAGAGTTCGTTAAATATAATCACATTATTCCGCAAAGCTTTGAAAATACCGTTACTGTAAATAAACAAGCATTACTAAGCAGTATTGAAAGAGCGTCAATCGTCGTTAGAACGGATAGATATAACGTTGTAAAATTTGATATTAAAGAAGATGGAATGACAATTTCTTCAAAATCGGAAATTGGAAACGTAAACGAAAACGTGCCTGTAAACATTACGGGAAAAGATATTTCGATTGCGTTTAATGGAAAATATATAGCAGATTATTTAAAAATTACCGAAGAAGAATTTATTATATTAAATCTTAATTCACCTATAGACCCGTGTATTATTACCTCAGTCGGCAGTGAAGGATTCTTATATTTATTGCTCCCCGTTAGAATAAATGCGTAGAAAGAATATAATAAACGACGAAAATATTTGACAAAAGAAAAAAATATCTATACAATAGTATAGCAAATTAAAAAAGTAAGGTTATAAAAAGATAACTAAAGGAGATATATTATGAAACAGACTTATCAACCCAAGAAAAGACAGAGAAGTAAAGTACACGGGTTTAGAAAGAGAATGAAAACTCGTTCTGGAAAGAACGTATTAAAGAGACGTCGCAATAAGGGTCGTCATAAGCTTTCCGCATAAAAAGGGAAAAAAATGACCTTAGACTATAGGTTAAAAAAAGAAAAAGATTTCAATTTAGTATTTAATAAGGGAAAGCGAATATATTCAAAAAGTTTAACGGTTATATATTTTCCGTCAAAAGAAATAAAAGCGGGATTTGCCGTCAGTAAAAAACACGGCACTAGCGTTAAAAGAAATAGAATAAAACGCTTGCTTAGGGAATCTTTCAGAAGTTTTTTGCCCGAAATTGGGCAAAACTTCTTTTTTGTTTTTATACCGAAGGTAAAGACTGAATATTCTCTTGATATATTTAAGCAGGATATGGGGTATCTTTTTAAAAAAGGCGGTATTATATAATGCTTAAGTTTTTAAGTGTAAAACTTATACGCTTTTATCAAAAATATTTATCTTTTGGAAGATGTATGTATTTTCCGACCTGTTCGGAATATACTTTAGAAGCTATTTTAAAGCACGGCTTTTTTGTCGGGTGTTTTTTAGGGATAAAACGCATTTTACGGTGTACTCCTTGGTGTAAGGGAGGATTTGACCCCGTTCCTGATAAAAAAAGCGTCGTTAAATGGGTATTTTAAATGATAATTAATTTTACTGCGCCGGAAGCCGGCAATTTTTTAGTTAAAATCATTATTTGGTTGGTTAGTTCAAGCTCATCCATTGCCGTTGGTATTATTTTATTTACCTTGATTTTAAAATTAATAACGCTACCGTTTGACTATTTTTCAAGAGCGTCTATGCGTAAAAACACGCTCAAAATGGAACAAATGCGTCCAGAACTTGAAAAATTACAAAAACAATATGCTGACAATAAAGAGCTTTACAGTCAAAAAATGATGGCTCTTTATAAAAAGAACGGGTATTCTATGTTCGGCGCGTGTTTGCCGACAATTTTAACGCTCGTTATTTTTATCGTCGCTATTAACGCTTTTACAAACTATTCTCAGTATCAAAACAAGCAGTATATGTATAATATGAGCACGGCTTATAACCGCGTTATTTACGAGGGTCTAGATGCCGACGGTACTTATATTATTCGTAACGACGACGGCACCTTAACTATTAAAAACGAGCTCTATACTGAAGTCGAAAACGGCACTTTTAATAAAGACGGCATAGATGCGAAAATTGAAGAGGACGGCGGAAAAAAATATTTAATCATTGAAACAGATAAAGGCTACACTAGATGTAGATTACGTGTTGATAATAACGGTAAATATCTTTTAGATGAATATTTTATAAAAGATATTAAAGATATTAACGACATAAATAATCTTCGTCCAAACGAGTTTAATAATTATTTAACGATTGGCGATAAGAAAATTACTGACGTCGCAGAAGATGAAGTGGTAGCTTTTATAGAAGAAATACAAAGCGCAATGAGTGCTAAAGCATATTACGCTGAAAAAAAATCTTTCCTTTGGATTAAAAATATTTGGGTTACCGATAGCCCATTAAAACACCCCGTTGAAACTAACTGGGATACCTTTAAGCAGACCTACTCTTACGATGGAGAAAATATCGGAGACGATTATAAGAAATTAATCGCTGATTTAGAAGAAGAAACGACTGCTCCCAACGGATATTTTATCCTAGTAATTTTAACCGCAGGACTTTCACTTCTTCAACAGTTAATTATGACAAAGACGCAGAAAGCGTCCATGGAACTTCAAACGGTTGACGGACAAGGTGCGCAAACACAAAAAATGATGACTTGGCTAATGCCTCTCATGATGGCTGTCTTTGCGTTCATGTATACTTCTGCATTTTCTATTTATATTATTATAAGCACGATATTTAGTATGTTGACTACTTTTGGCATTAACTTTATAGTTGACAGAAAATTCAAAAAAGAACAAGAAAATATCGCTAGCGGAGAAATTGTTAGGGGTAGAGTTTATAATCCTAAAGAAGAAATGGTAGAAAATAAAAAAGAAAAGAAAGCAAAGAAAAAAGTGGAAACGCCCGAAAACGATTTTCTTTCTGGAACGGCAGACAATAAGAAATCACATATCCGTGGCAGATTAAGATAGAGTATAACCTAATAAAGGAGAAAAAAATGCAATTTACAGGTAAAACGATTGATGAAGCAATCGAATGTGGATTAAAAGAACTAGCCATAAAAAAAGAAGAGGCGGAAATTACAGTTATCGAAGAACCAACCAAAGGGCTTTTCGGTATTCTTAAAGGGAAAGCAGTTGTAGAAATCAATAAAAAAGCCAACGAAGCAGACAGAACGCTAGAGTTCGTGCAAGGCGTTTTAGATATAATGGGGCTTCCCGCTGTTGCAGAGATAAAAGCCGACGAGGACAAGTTGGTCATCGGCTTAACAACTAGCGACTCTCAACAGCTTATCGGACATCGTGGCGAAGTTTTAGACGCTATTCAAACTTTAGCCGGAGCAACCGCAAATATTGGAAGAAAAGAGTATAGAAAAGTAGTCGTTGATTGCGAAAACTATAGAAATAAGCGTGAAGATACTCTAGTTAAGCTTGCTAAAAAATTAGAAGAAAAAGCAACCGATATGAGAAGAGAAGTTATTTTAGAGCCGATGAGCCCGTACGAAAGACGAATCATTCACACCGCGCTTGCAGAAAGCACGACGGTCACCACTAAAAGTGAAGGAAAAGAGCCGATGAGATACGTCGTCATCGTTCCTTTTGATAAGGACGAGTTTTCTAAGCCGTATAACGCGGGCAGAAATAATAACGAAAGAAATAGACGCGACAATCGTGGCGGTAAAAAAGGTGGGTTCAGAAACGGTGGTCGTGGCGGAAGAAACAACTCTAACAAGAGTGGCTTTAATAATAAGGCCGAGAAAAAATCTTCAATTTCGTTCGGCACTTATCTTGGCAACAGTCTTAAAGAAAATAAATAAAAAAACGAGGCTAATTATTTTTTAATTAGCCTTTTTTAACCTATAAACGCTTTTGCGTAATATAGTTATTTTATAAATGAGGGAATTATGAAAATTACTTTCAATGAAAATAAAGAAGTAGTCGACACTATTAAAGAAGGATTAAAGCGCACGGGCGGATATTGCCCTTGTAGGCTAGAGCGCACTGAAGAATTTAAGTGCATGTGCAAGGAATTTAGAGAGCAAATCGCAGACCCTAATTTCGAGGGATACTGCCATTGTTATTTATATTATAAACACAAATAGCTACGGTGAATATAGAAATAGCAAAATACTCACATGCCTTGACCTGCTCGTTTCTAATACTTCTTGACGATTTAGATAATTATTAAAATAAAAGGAAAATAAAACTATGTGTAAAATTAGAATGGAACTTACTGATGGAAGAAAAATGGATTTTGAACTTTATAAAGAGGTTGCACCAAAGACCGTGCAAAACTTTTTGGATTTAATAGAAGAAAAGTTTTTTGACGGACTTTGTTTTCACCGCGTTATAGAAAACTTTATGATACAAGGCGGTGGATTTACCTTTATAAATAAATTAGTTCCCAAAAACGCTAAAAACACTATAAAGGGCGAATTTGAATCAAACGGTTTTCCCAACCACTTAAAGCACACTGCGGGCGTAATATCAATGGCAAGGACGATGTTCCCCAATTCTGCAAGCTCGCAGTTTTTTATCTGCACGGTTGACACTCCACACCTCGACGGACAGTATGCGGGTTTTGGAAAGGTAATCGATGAGGAAAGCTTAAAAGTTGCAATCGACATATCTAAAGTCGATACGACTTTTGTAGGAGGATACGACGACGTTCCCGTTACCCCTATCGTTATTAAAACTGTGTCGATTATCGAAAAAAACAACTAAAATAGAAAAATAAAAAAAATTTTTTAAACTTTTTAAAATGCAAAAAGAATAGATAAACACTATTCTTTTTTAAGATAAACAATTATAAAAATTTAAAATTTGTTGTCATAAAACCTATGCAAACGAATTTTTATGGGTTATAATGTGGACGAATTAGGTAAAGGACGGAAAAATCACTTGTTATAAATCTTGCCGTTATCAACCGTGAGTTTATTAAATGATTTACCACGAAAGATTGAGCGGTCAAGATGGGTAGCAGTGAAAATTGTCTGGAGTCCACTAACGGCAGACACTAATTTCTTTTGGCGGGTTTTGTCGAGCTCACTTAACACGTCGTCTAAAATTAGTATGGGATATTCCCCAAAACGATTATAAAAAGTTTCGGTCTCTGCAAGCTTAAGCGAAAGCGCAACCGTGCGTTGCTGACCTTGTGAGCCGTAAACCCTGACGTCGTCGCCGTTAAGAGAAAATTTAATATCGTCACGGTGCGGGCCTATCCCAGTATAGCCAAGTCGCATATCTCGCTCTAGCCCGGTCTTTAAGTCCTCGTACATAGCATAAGCGATTTCTTCTTCACTTCCGTAATATCCGCTCTCAGTTTTCATTTCAAGAGTTTCCTTTCCGCCCGATAGGAAGAGATGCTTGTCTTTAGCAATGGGCGCAAGTTCAAAAAGAAAATCGTTGCGCGCCTTTATAATTTTCCCGGCGCATTTTGAAAGCTGTTCGTCCCAGATAGGCAGGGTTTCTCTTATGATATAAGCGTCAGGGTCTTTAAGCAAGGTGTTGCGCTGGGATAAGATTTTATTATAGCGCTGGAGTGCGTAAAAGTAGTTTTTCGACATTTGCGAGAGCGAAACGTTCAAAAACCTACGGCGGTCTTCCGGACTTTCTTGAACGAGTTTAAGTTCAGATGGATTAAAGAAAACGCTGTTGATGTTGCCCAAAATCTCACCGATTTTAAGCACCTCTATGCCGTTGACGTGAATGGATTTTTTCTCACTCTTAAAAAAGTTTACGCGCACCGAAACGTCCCCGTAAAGAGAACAAGCCGTGCCGGAAATTTCCGCACTGTCCTCACCGTTCTTGATTACGAGTTTATCCTTGTTCGCGCGAGGCGAATAGCCCGTGCACAAGAAAAAAATCGCCTCCGCACAGTTGGTTTTGCCTTGTGCGTTTGCGCCGGTTAATACGTTTATTCCATCGGTAAACGCGACCGTCTCTTCCGAATATGAACGGAAATTTTTTAAGGACAATGTTTTAATATACATAAAAATTAAAAAAGTTTTAAAAATCTAATACCATAAACTTTATTTTTATTTAAAAATATTATATAATGTTTTTTACCTAAAAGCAACAAAATAAGGAGGAATTCAATGGAAAAGGAAAATTATCAAATTTTGTGGGAACAAACTTTCCTTCCGGAACTTGAAAAAACCGTTAGTTCTATTGCATTTATAACCTATATTAAAATTTTAACTCCAGTTGACGTTAGGGGCAATAAATTAATTTTAATTACTCAAACAAAAGTGTTTGCCGACGCCATTCGCAACAATATTATTGGCGACAAAATGCGTGAAGCGTTTAAAAAATGCAACACCTATATTGATGATTTTGAAGTTTTTGTCGCTGAAGACAGAGAGGACTATTTAAAACAACTCGGTGCGGAAGCAAGCGAGAAAATGGACACGCAAGGCTTGCCCATTAGTCCGCTATGCACTTTCGAATCTTTCGTTGTCGGCTCGTCTAACGAATTTATTTACGCTGCGGCTAAAGCGGTTGCGGAAAACCCCGGTGACGCTTACAATCCATTATTTATTTACGGTGGAACGGGGCTTGGCAAAACGCATATTTTGATGGCAATCGCTAATTATCTTAAAATACATAGCCCGAGAACCAACGTGCTTTATGCTACTTGCGAGCAGTTTACTAACCAACTAATCGAAAGCATCAGTCGTGGCAAAGGTACGGGCGCAGAGGCTGATTTTAGAAAAAAATATAGAAACGTGGACGTTTTGCTCATCGATGACGTGCAGTTCCTCGCTAAAAAGCAAGGTATTCAAACCGAGTTCTTCCACACCTTTAACGAACTCGTTATGCAGAATAAACAAGTGGTTTTAACGTCTGACCGTTCACCAAAGGAAATCGAGGTCTTAGAAGAACGCTTGCGCACCCGCTTTGAGGGCGGACTTTTAGCCGACGTTCAAACCCCAGATTTAGAAACCAGAATCGCAATTCTAAAAAGAAAGGCAGAAGAGAAAAAGTGTGTCGTCGACCTTAAAGTTTTATCATATATTGCAGAAATGAACGACGGAGATATTCGTACTTTAATAGGGAAGCTTACTAAAGTCGTGTTTGCAAGTAAACTTCACGAAAAACCCATTACTATCGACCTAGTGAACAACGCTCTAAAAGAGTCTGCTGGCGAAAGAGAGGAAGAATTAGAGGCGGAAGACATAATCAATTGCGTTTGCAATTTCTATAAAGTTACCAAAAACGACATTTGTGGGAAGAGAAAGAATAAAGAGTTCGTTCTCCCCCGCCAAGTAAGTATGTATCTAATACTTGACATGATGACACTTCCACAAGTTACGGTCGGAAATTTCTTTGGTCGTGACCACGCCACCGTAATCTACGCGCGCGATAAGATTGATAAGCAAATGAAAACGGATTCTAAACTAGCAGTGGAAATAAACGACATTAAAAAGATGCTACTCAAACAATAAACGGCGAACATGCGTCGTGATACGCTTAAAAATTAACTAAAATTTATTTATGAATAGATTTATTGAAGGACAATTTGATGCCGTCGTAATCGGTGCGGGACACGCCGGATGCGAATCGGCGCTTGCTCTTGCTAGAACGGGCAAAAAAACGGCTATGCTTACGCTAAACTTAGATAGCATAGCCTTTATGGCGTGCAATCCGTCTATAGGAGGCACGGCTAAAGGGCAAATAGTGCGCGAAATTGATGCGCTTGGCGGTGAAATGGGTATAAACGCCGATAAAGCGATTCTTCAAATACGCATGCTTAATCGAGGAAAGGGCGCAGCTGTTCAATCTCTTCGCGGGCAAGAAGATAAAAATTATTACCATACGGTAATGAAAAAGACGCTGGAGAACACCCCCAACCTCAAAATATTGCAAGGCGAGGCAATTGAAATTCTAACCGATGAAAGTGGGAAAAAAGTCACGGGCGTTTTAACCTCATTCGGTGGAATAATTGAGTGCCGTTCGGTAATCGTCGCCACGGGCGTATATTTAAATGGAAGCGTTATTGCTGGAGAATGGAAACAAAATTCTGGACCTAACGGCTTCCAAGCTTCAAATGGCGGGCTTACGGAAAATCTTATTAAGCTCGGCTTTAGCGTGCGTAGATTTAAGACGGGAACACCGGCTAGGGTTGATGCAAGAACTATTGATTTTTCTAAACTTGACGTTCAAGACGGTGAAGTTGATATTTACCCCTTTAGCTTTATGTCTGAGCGCGTTCCCGAAAAGCAACGCCCTTGCTATTTAACTTATACTAACGAAAATACACACCAAATAATTCGCGAGAACTTACACCGTTCTCCCCTATACGGTGGACTTATTAAAGGTACGGGACCGAGATATTGCCCATCAATTGAAGATAAGGTAGTGCGTTTTTCCGATAAGGAACGCCACCAACTCTTCCTAGAGCCAGAGGGCGCGGACACGAATGAAATTTACGTGCAAGGCATGTCCACTTCTCTTCCGCACGACGTGCAGAAAGCCATGTACCGTACGATTAAAGGGCTAGAAAACTGCGAAATTATGCGTTATGCATATGCAATCGAATACGACTGTATAGATTCGCTTGACCTTTACCCCACGCTAGAGTACAAAAAAATCGAAGGGTTATACACGGCAGGACAAATAAACGGAACGAGTGGTTATGAAGAGGCTGCCGCGCAAGGACTTATCGCGGGACTAAACGCCTCGCTTAAAATGGATAATAAAGAGCCGTTAATACTTTCCCGTGATGATGGATATATAGGCGTTCTTATAGACGACTTAGTAACTAAAGGCACTAACGAGCCGTATAGAATGATGACAAGTCGTGCAGAGTACCGTATCGTTTTAAGGCAAGATAACCCTGACTTTAGACTTACTGAAAAAGGAAGAAGTGCAGGACTTGTTTCTGATGAGCGTTACGCTGTTTATCAAAAGAGAGTTGAAGAGTATAAAAAGGCTAGCGCGGAAATGCAATTAACCGCTAAGCCAAAAGAAGTGGAAGAGCTACTTATTAAATACGGTTATCAAAAACCGCAGAGTGGAATAAGTCGTGCGGATATGGTGCGTCGCGGAATTCCTCTATCTGAGATTATTAATACGCTCGGTGGATTTGAGGGGATTAGTAAAGAAATTTTAGACACCGTTGAGATTGACGCAAAATACTCGGGATACTTAGAAAAAGGATTAGAACAAATAGAAAAGGCAAAGCGACTTGAAGAAAAGAAAATCCCCGACGATATAGATTATCTTTCAATCGGAGGGTTAAGGATAGAAGCGCGACAAAAATTAGATAAAATTCGCCCTGCATCCTTAGGACAAGCAAGCAGAATTTCCGGTGTTTCCCCTGCGGA
>JAZNMA010000112.1:0-24671 GCA_045579345.1 Christensenellaceae bacterium
AGAAATTGCTTAAAGAACGGATATTAAAAGGAAAATCACTAGTATTTTCCTTTTAATTATTTGTATAAAAAATTTTTTAAAAAGTATGTAAAAACGTTTGACAAGCCTTGACATATAAGTTATAATATGTAGGCTGTGTAATCTGGGATGATGTGGGTAGTTACTTAAATCGCACCACGCGATAGATAATATCCATTGACAAGTGTGGGGGCAAGACCCCTGCGACTAACTTAAAATAGTATTTACAGAGTCATTCGCAGCGACTTAAAAAATTTAAGTATCGGCGGATGATTTTTTTATTAAAGAAAATTGACACACACGGCAGAGTTTACAGCAAGCACAGTAAAGTTAGGTAAAAAAGGAGAAACAAAAATGGCAAGTCAAAAAATTAGAATCAAATTGATGTCTTATGACACGGAAATGCTTGATCAAGCGGCGTCAAGAATCGTTGAAACGATGAAAAAATCGGGCGCGAAAATTAGTGGACCTATTCCGCTACCTACAGAAAAGGAAATAGTTACTATTCTTCGTTCGCCTCATAAATATAAGGATTCACGCGAACAGTTCGAAATTAGAACTCATAAGAGACTTATAGATATTTATTCGCCAAACGTAAAACTTCTTGATAGCATTCATTTGCCCGCTGGCGTTGATATCAAAATTAAATTGTAATTAATAAACATTATATAATATATCGGAGGTGAACTTTATCTATGAATAAAGCAATCATTGGCAGAAAGTTGGGAATGACACAACTCTTTTCTGCGGACGGCAAAGTTATTCCGGTAACGGTTATCGAGGCAGGTCCTTGTCCCGTTGTTCAGGTAAAAACTTTGGAAAGAGACGGTTATTCGGCAGTTAAGTTAGGTTTTAGCGAAACAACCGAAAAAACCTTGAATAAACCTGAGTTGGGATTATTCAAAAAAATAGGCGTAGCACCGCAAAAAGTTTTGAAAGAGTTTAAACTTGATGGTGCTGAAGAAATGACAGTAGGTTCAGTTGTAACTTGTGACGTTTTCCAAGCGGGCGACAAAATCGACGTTTCGGGCGTTTCAAAGGGACACGGTTTTACCGGTGTTATTAAAAGATGGAATCAACACAGATTGAAAGAAACTCACGGTGTTGGCCCTGTACACAGAGAACCCGGTTCAATGGGTGCTATCAGTAATCCTTCAAGAGTATTTAAGGGAAAGAATCTTCCTGGACACTGGGGTTGTGAAAGCGTAACCATCTTGAATCTTGAAATTGTAAAAGTCGACAAAGAAAGGAATGCAATTCTTGTTAAGGGTGCTGTTCCCGGTCCTGTAAAAGGAATCGTAACTTTGAGAAACAGCGTTAAAGCGTAAGGAGAAAGAAAATGCCAAGTGTTAAATTATACGATATGAAAGCAAAAGAAGTGGGCACTCTTGAACTTGCCGACGCTTTGTTTAATACCGAATATAACGAATCGGTTATCCATCAAGCAGTAGTTGCAAGACTTGCAAACGAAAGACAAGGAACGAAAAGCACTCTTACCCGTAGCGAAGTTCGCGGTGGTGGTGCAAAACCTTGGAGACAGAAAGGAACAGGTAGAGCAAGACAAGGTTCTATCAGAAGTCCTCAATGGGTTAAAGGTGGCGTAGTATTCGCACCTAAGTCGAGAGATTTCTCGAAGAAAATGAATGCGAAAGCAAAGACAGTTGCTCTCTTATCTGCTCTTTCACAAAAGATTAGAGACGACGAAGTGATTTTTATTGATGAAATCAAGATTGCTGAGGCAAAGACCAAACAAATGGTAGCATTCCTCAAAGCGTTCAATTTAGAAAAAACCGTACTTTTAGTTATGGACAATGCAGATGAGGCAGTATTGAGAGCAAGTGCAAATATACCTACACTATCGACCATTGCTGCTAGCCAAATTAACACGTATGACGTTGTTAAGAATGCAAAAATCGTAATGTCCAAACAAGCTGTACAACAAATCGAGGAGGTCTATGGAGAATAATGGCTGCACACGATATAATAATTAAACCCCTTCTCTCAGAAAAGAGCTATGCGGGTATAAAGGATAAGAAGTACAGTTTTGTGGTTGCTAAAAACGCAAACAAAACACAAATTAAGCTTGCAATTGAAGAAATTTTCGGCGTAAGCGTTGAAAAGGTAAACACCGCTAACGTTAGTGGAAAGCTTAAAAGACAGGGCAGATACGAAGGTTATACGCCTGACTACAAGAAGGCCATCGTTCAACTCAAGGCAGACAGTAAGTCTATCGAGTTCTTCGATTCGTTGTCCTAATATAACCATGGAGGAACAAGAAAATGGCTATAAAAAGATATAAACCGACTTCGTCTGCACGTCGTTTTATGACTGTAAGTGCATTTGACGAAATAACGGCAAAGAAACCTGAAAAATCTCTATTAGAAGACCAAAGAAAGAGTGGCGGTAGAAATGCACAGGGTAAAATAACTGTTCGCCATATTGGTGGAGGAAACAGAAGAAAATATCGTATCATCGACTTCAAGAGAATGAAAGATGGAATTCCTGCAACGGTAAAGAGTATTGAATACGACCCCAACCGTAGCGCAAACATCGCACTTTTATACTATGCTGACGGCTCAAAGACATATATTCTTGCACCTGTAGGCTTAAAGGTTGGCGACAAAGTAATGAGCGGTCCTACTGCGGACATAAAGGCAGGTAATGCACTTGCACTTAAAGATATTCCCGTAGGTACTATGGTTCATAACATTGAAATGCAACCTGGTAAAGGTGGACAAATTGCTAGAGCAGCAGGAATGAGCGCTCAAATCATGGCAAGAGACGAAAAGTACGTTACTTTGAAAATGCCTAGCGGTGAAATGAGATATATTCTTGCAGCTTGCAAAGCAACAATCGGACAAGTTGGTAACTTAGAACACGAAATTATTAGAATCGGTAAAGCCGGCAAGACTAGATACCTCGGTATCAGACCTTCAGTACGTGGTGTTGTAATGAACCCGTGTGATCACCCGCATGGTGGTGGTGAAGGTAAATCTCCCGTCGGTATGCCGGGGCCTGTTACTCCTTGGGGTAAACCTGCTCTCGGTTATAAGACCAGAAAGCATAAGAAAGCTTCTAATAAGCTTATCATTACAAGGATAAATTAAGGAGAGCGACATGAGTAGAAGTGTTAAAAAAGGTCCTTATGTAGAACCTAAACTCTTAAAGAGAATAGAAGAATTAAACGAAAAGAACGAAAAGAAAGTTTTGAAAACTTGGTCAAGATCATCTACGATTTTCCCACAAATGGTAGGGCACACAATCGCAGTATATGATGGCAGAAAACACGTACCCGTATACGTTACCGAAGATATGGTAGGATGTAAGCTCGGAGAGTTCTCACCGACCAGAACATTTAAAGGACACGGCGGAACGGAAAAATCTACCGGTGGTAGATAGGAGGCGAAAAAATGGCTAAAAATATGAGAGAAAAGACCGCAAGAATTGCGGAAAATAAAGACAGACGCCCCAGAGCGGTTGCCAAACACGTCAGAATATCGCCTTATAAGGTAAGAGTCGTACTCGACATTATCAGAGGCAAGAGTTACACGCAAGCGGTTGCTATTTTGGAAAACACTCCTAAGTCAGCATCCGATCCCATCAGAAAGGTTTTGATGTCTGCTGCTGCTAACGCAGAAAACAATCTCGGAATGAATAAAGACAACTTATTCGTTGCAGCTTGTTACGCAGACCAAGGCCCGACGCTCAAAAGGGTTATGCCTAGAGCGCAGGGAAGAGCGTTCAGAATTTTAAAGCGTACCAGCCATATAACAATCGTGCTGGATGCAAAGGCGTAGGAGGGCGTTATGGGACAAAAAGTTAATCCGCACGGTTTAAGAGTCGGAATAATTAAAGATTGGGATTCTCATTGGTTTGTTGAAAAGAAAGATTTTGCAGCAAACGTTAAAGAAGACAATGAAATCCGCAACGTATTAAAGAAAAAATATTACCAAGCAGCAATCTCTAAGATTGCCATCGAAAAGGCTGCAACTAAAATTACTATTACAATTCACACTGCACGCCCAGGTGTTCTTATCGGAAAGCAAGGTAGTGAAATTGAAGTTATTAAAAAGACCGTAGCAAAGATTTGCGGTGGCAAACAGATTTCAATCAATATTTCTGAAGTTAAGAAAGCAGACGCTGACGCTCAATTAGTAGCAGAAGGAATTGCGGCACAACTTGAAAAACGTGCATCATTTAGAAGAGCGATGAAACAAGCTATCGGTAGGTCAATGAGAAGCGGAGTTAAGGGTATAAAAGTAATGGTAAGCGGTCGTCTTGACGGAGCAGAAATTGCACGTAGCGAAAGTTATCATGAAGGTTCAATTCCCCTTCAAACTTTAAGAGCAGACATTGAATACGGTCTTGCAGAAGCACACACCACTTTTGGTGTTATCGGTATCAAATGCTGGATTTATAAAGGCGAAGTTATCGGTGCGCCCAAGAAGAAGAGTGAAGGAGGCGAAGCTTAATTATGTTAATGCCTAAAAGAGTAAAAAGAAGAAGGGTACATCGCGGTAGAATGACCGGTAAATGTACTAAAGGTAATAAGATAGCTTACGGTGATTTCGGTTTAGTGGCATTAGAACCAGGTTGGATAAAATCAAACCAAATCGAAGCAGCCCGTGTTGCTATGACCAGATTTATTAAGCGTGGTGGTAAAGTATGGATTGACATATTCCCCCACAAACCTGTAACCAAAAAACCTGCTGACAGTCGTATGGGTAGCGGTAAAGGTTCAGTAGAATACTGGGTAGCAGTTGTAAAACCCGGTAGAGTATTGTTTGAAATGTCAGGCGTTTCGGAAGAAATCGCAAAAGAAGCTATGCGCCTTGCGGGACATAAGCTCCCTGTAAAGACGAAGTTCGTCAAAAAGGAAGTTGTAGCTGAACAAATAAAAGAAGAAGGCGGTGAAGGTTAATGAGAACGAAAGAACTTCACGATTTAACGGTCGAAGAATTAAATACTAAGTTAAAAGAACTTTCTGAAGAATTATTTAACCTTCGTTTCCGTCACGCAATAGGTCAGTTGGAAAACCCTGCATCTCTTAAGAATTGTAAGAAAGATATTGCAAAGATTAAGACGATTTTAAGGGAAAGAGAACTTCAGGCGAAGGCGTAGGAGTAGAGAATCATGGAAAGAAATTTAAGAAAAGAAAGAGTCGGTATTATTGTTTCCGATAAGATGGATAAGACGGTAGTTGTAGCCATCGAAGAAAGGGCAAAACACCCCTTGTATAAGAAAACCATAAAGAAAACTCATAAATTCAAAGCACACGACGAACAGAATGCATGTGGCGTAGGCGATAAGGTACTTATCGTTGAAACCAGAAAACTCTCTAAGGACAAGAACTGGAGAGTAGCAGAAATCATCGAAAAGGCTAAATAAGGAGGCGCGCTATGATACAACCACAATCTAGATTAAAAGCTGCGGACAATTCCGGAGCAAAAGAATTGATGTGCATCAGGGTACTCGGCGGCTCTTTTAGAAGAACCGGTAATATCGGAGATGTAATCGTCGCAAGCGTAAAGACTGCAACCCCAGGTGGTGCGGTAAAGAAGGGCGACGTAGTTAAGGCAGTTATCGTTAGATCAACGAGTGGCGTTAGAAGAAAGGACGGAACATACGTTAGATTTGATGAAAATGCGGCAGTAATTATCGATAACCAAAAACAACCGAGAGGAACTCGTATTTTTGGACCGATAGCTAGAGAATTAAGAGATAAAGACTATATGCGTATTATCTCTCTTGCGCCCGAAGTGTTATAAGGAGAAAGACTATGAAGGTTAAAAAGAACGACACAGTTTTAGTTATAACGGGTAAGGACGCTGGAAAGACCGCAAAAGTTTTGACGGCTCTTCCCAAAGCTAATAAAGTAATCGTTGAAGGAATCAACGTACAGAAAAAGCATAAGAAGGCAAGAAGCGCACAAGAAGTTAGTGCTATTCAAAACCAATCTGGAGCTATCGACGCTTCTAACGTAATGGTTGTTTGCCCCGTATGTAACAAAGCGACTAGAGTTGCTTATCAAATTGAAGGCGATAAAAAAGTTCGTATTTGCAAGAAGTGCGGTGCAATCTTAGACACAACTAAAGAGGCTAAAGAAGTTAAGAAAGCAACCAAGAGAAAGACTAAAAAGGCTGCGGAAGCAACCGCAGAAGAGAAATAGGGAGGTAAACGGAAATGGCAGAAGCAAACAGAGTTAAAGTATTGTACAACCAAACGGTTATCCCCGCAATGGTAAAGAAGTTCAACTATAAGAACGTAAACCAAGTTCCCAAACTCGTAAAAATCACGATTAACTCCGGACTTGGCGACGTTAAAGATAATTCCAAGAGCATTCAACTCGCACAAAAAGAATTAGAATTGATTGCTGGACAAAAGCCCGTATTAACAGCGGCTAAGAAATCAGTTGCAAACTTCAAAATTAGAGAAGGTCAAAGCGTAGGCATGAAGGTTACTTTAAGAGGAACTAGAATGTATGAATTCTTTGATAAGTTCATTTCAATCGCGCTTCCAAGAGTTAGAGACTTCCGCGGTGTTTCAAAGAAATCATTTGACGGCAGAGGAAACTACTCGATGGGCGTAAAAGAACAATTGGTTTTCCCTGAAATTTCATACGACCAAGTAGAAAAAGTAAGAGGATTCGACATTTGTATTACGACGACGGCTAAAACCGACGAAGAAGCAAGAGAATTACTTGCAATGCTCGGATTGCCCTTCGCAAACAAGTAAGGTAAAGGAGTTAAAAAATGGCTAAAAAAGCAATGATTAATAAGCAGCAAAAGCCTGCTAAATTTTCCACCAGAGCCTACACAAGATGCAGTATTTGCGGACGTCCGCATGCAGTACTTCGCAAATATGGTATTTGCCGTATTTGTTTCAGAAATTTGGCGTATAAAGGTCAAATTCCTGGCGTTAAGAAGGCTAGTTGGTAAAGGAGGACAGTAAAATGACAGACGTTATTGCAGATATGCTTACCAGAATAAGAAACGCTCTTATGGCTAAGCACGAAACTGTTGAAATCCCTGCGTCAAACACTAAGAAAGCAATCGCTGATATTCTTCTTAGAGAAGGCTATATTTCTGGCGTAGAATTTATCGAAGGTGTACAGGGAACTATAAAAATTACCCTTAAATACGATGGTAATCAAAAAGTTATTACCGGACTTAAGAGAGTAAGTAAGCCTGGTCTTAGAGTATACGTTGGAACAGATGAAGTTCCACAAGTACTCGGTGGACTTGGAATTGCAATTCTTTCTACATCTAAGGGAATTATGACTGGAAAAGAAGCGAAGAAAGCCCATCAAGGTGGCGAAGTTCTCGCTTACGTATGGTAATAGGAGGTATTAGATTATGTCAAGAATAGGAAATGCAATCATTAATATCCCCGCAGGTGTTACCGTAGAAGCAAAAGACAGCGTTCTTACCGTTAAAGGACCAAAAGGAACTTTAACACAAGCTTACGATTCAGTTATAACCCCTAATATTGAAGGTGCAGTAATCAGATTTACCAGAGCAAACGAACTTGGAACGACCAAAGCAAAGCATGGTCTTTACAGAGCACTCTGCGCAAACATGATTAAAGGTGTAACCGAAGGCTTCAAGAAAACCTTAATCGTAAACGGTGTAGGTTGGAAAGTTGCTAAACAGGGCAAGAAAGTAGTAATGAACATAGGCTTTAGCCATCCGGTAGAAATTGAAGAAATCGACGGAATCGCCCTCGATTGTCCCTCACAAACTGAAATTACCGTAAGCGGAATTGACAAGGAAAGAGTAGGTCAATTTGCAGCAATGGTAAGAGGTTATAGAGAACCCGAACCCTATCACGGATATGGAATTCGTTATAGTGACGAAGTTATCGACCGTAAAGTGGGTAAGGCAGCTGGCGGTAAAGGCTAATAGATTTAAAGGGCTTTTAGTGGACGCACTTAAAGTTTTAGTGCGTCTGCCGAGTGCACTTTTAGTGCGAAAAGTTATTAAACAGGAGTAAAAAACTATGATTACAAAAATCAACAAAAATAAAGATAGATTAAAAAGACATAAGAGAGTTAGAGCAAAAGTTAAAGGCACTGCGGAAACTCCCAGACTTTCAGTTTACAGAAGCTTAACTCATATTTATGCTCAGCTTATAGACGACGTTAAAGGTAACACCTTGGTTACGGCGTCAACGCTAGATAAAGAACTTAAGGGAACTTTAGAAGGCAAAGACAGAAAGGCGCAGGCGTTCGCGGTTGGCGAACTTCTCGCAAAGAAGGCAAAGTCGAAGAAGATTAGCGCAGTTGTGTTTGACAGAGGCGGTTATCTTTACACCGGTCGTGTAGCTAGTTTAGCAGACGGCGCAAGAAAGGGCGGCTTAGAATTCTAAAAAATCAAGGAGAAAAACGAAAAATGGCAAGAGATAATAACAGAGCGCCCAGAAAGGCGGAAGAAAATGACGGCTTAGTTAAAAAGCTCATCTGTGTAAATCGTGTTACCAAGACTGTTAAGGGTGGTAGAAATATGAGATTTGCTGCCCTCGTTGTAGTAGGCGACGGCGCAGGCAAGGTGGGTTGCGCAATGGGTAAAGCAAAAGAAGTACCCGAAGCAATCGATAAGGCTACGCTTAGAGCAAAAAAGAACATGTTCCCTGTATCATTATTAGGAACGAGTATACCTCACGAAGTATTAGGTAAATTCGGTAGCGGTTCAGTTCTCATGATGCCGGCTGCAGAAGGTACTGGTGTTATAGCAGGTGGTCCTGTACGTGCGGTAATGGAAGCTGTTGGAATTACCAACATCAGAACTAAGTCACACGGAACAAACAACCCCATCAACTGTGTAAAAGCAGCACTTGCTGGGCTTAAAGAATTAAGAACTGCTGAACAAATAGCAGCTATTCGCGGTAAATCCGTCGAAGAAATCAACGGTTAAGGAGGGTACTTTTATGGCAAAGGCAAAGAAAGCTGAAACCGGCAAAATAAAAGTTACGCTTGTTAAGAGCACGATAGCAGTATTGCCACAACACAAAAAAGTTGTAGAGGCATTAGGACTTAAAAAGATTCGTTCTTTCCGTATTCATGATGAAAACCCATGCATCCTCGGTATGATTGCAAAGGTTAAATATCTCGTGAAAGTAGAAAAGATTTAAGTCGCTATTAACAAATATCAAGGAGTAATAAAATGAGATTAGGTGAATTGAGTCCTGCTGTAGGCGCAACGACTGAAAAGAAGAGACTCGGAAGAGGTATAGGTTCAGGTCTTGGCAAAACCAGTGGTAAAGGACATAAAGGACAATGGGCAAGAAGCGGTGGCGGTGTTCGTCCCGGATTTGAAGGTGGTCAAATGCCTTTAATCAGAAGAATTCCGAAACGTGGCTTCAACAACCATTTTAGAAAAGTTTACAGCGTTGTAAATCTTTCGGCTCTCGAAGGATTTGAAGCTAACTCCGTAGTGGATATGGAAGTACTTAACGAAAAAGGACTTATTAAAGTCGTTAAGGGAAGCGTAGGATTAAAGGTTTTGGGCAACGGCACTTTAACTAAAGCGTTAACAGTAAAAGCAGCAGGATTTTCTGCTTCAGCTAAAGACGCTATTGAAAAGGCTGGTGGCAAGGCAGAACAAATCTAAACCCACTAAAATAGGGAGGGCAAAATGTTTCAAACAATAGTAAATGCGTTCAAAATCAAAGAGGTAAGACGTAAAATTCTTATTACGATTGCGCTTATTTTCGTGTACAGATTAGGTTGTTTTATCCCTGTACCGGGAGTTGTCACTTTCGAAGGATTAAAAGAATACACGTTCTTAGAGATTATGAGTGCGGTATCAGGTGGAGCGTTGTCTAGCGGTACGTTCTTAGCTATGGGTATCGGACCATATATTAACGCATCGATTATAATTCAACTTTTAACGGTAGGTATTCCTGCTTTAGAAAGATTGAGTAAACAAGGTGAAGAAGGCAGAAGAAAAATAAATGCCTATACGAGAATTTTAACGCTCGTTCTTGCGATAGCGCAAGCAATCGGTATTTTAGTAGCTTTTGGCGGTAACGGCGGTATTGAGTTTAGCATGTTATTCGGTAGTCAACGTTTTGGTAAATTTTTGAGTTACGCGTTCTTGGTTATCGTTTTCACTGCGGGTGCAGCCTTTACAATGTGGTTAGGTGAAAGAATTACTGATTACGGTGTTTCAAATGGTATATCTTTGTTAATCTTCACTGGTATTTTAGCAACCGCGGGTTCTACATTGCTTATTGAAATCAAAAAGCTCTTCGTACCTGAGTTAGCAATGGGTACGACTTGGACATTAATCGGTTTCGTAGCAGCAGCAATCGTTATTTTCGGTGCAATTGTTGCAGTAAACAGTGCAGAAAGAAAAATTCCTGTTCAGTATGCTAAACAAGTTAAGGGAAGAAAAATGTATGGCGGACAATCCACTCATATTCCGATTAAAGTGAATGCGTCAGGCGTTATGCCATTGATTTTCGCTTTTGCAATTTTAAGTTTCCCTGACTTAATTATGAACTTATTTAATATTAAGGACAACTGGTGGATTAGAAACGTTGGTGCTGGGTCTTGGGTGCATACGGTTATACTATGCGTATTGATTTTATTCTTCGCTTACTTCTATAACCAAATACAATTCAATCCCGATGACATCAGTAAGAGTATTCAAGGAAATGGCGGTTTTATTCCGGGAACTAGACCTGGTAAGCCCACTGCAGATTACTTAAAGAGAGTATCAAACAGAATTACACTCTTTGGTGCAATTTTCCTTGCTGCACTTGCATTAATCCCGTCATTAATTTTTAAGGCAGTTGGTGGCGGTGACGATAGTTTGGTGAATGTATTCAGTGCTACTGGATTGTTGATTATAGTTTCAGTTGCTCTTGAATTTGAACAAGCATTACAGTCGCAAATAATGATGAAGAACTATAAAGGGTTCTTAAAGTAAGAAAAAAATGAAATTGATATTACTTGGTGCACCTGGTAGCGGCAAGGGTACTCAAGCGGCGTATATTTCCGATAAGTACGACCTGCCGCATATTTCGACTGGTGACATATTCAGAGAAAATATTAAAAATCAAACACCGCTCGGCTTAAAAGTTAAAGAGATTATGGATAGAGGAAATTTCTGTCCTGATGACGTAACGGTTGAGTTGGTTAAAGAAAGACTTAAAAGCTCCGATTGCGAAAGAGGATATCTTTTAGACGGCTTTCCAAGAAATCTTTTTCAAGCAAAGGCTCTTGACGGTTTTTGTTCGCCAGACCTTGTAATCGATTTAGAAGTCGATTTAAATAAAATTGAACGTAGAATCACGGGGAGAAGGAATTGTCCCAAATGCGGAAATTCTTTCCACGTGGATTTTATAGGCGACAATGATATTTGTCCAGATTGTGGAGAAAAGCTTGTAATACGAAAAGACGACAATCCGGAAACCGTTAAAGAAAGACTCCGCGTTTATTGTGAACAAACAGCTCCGCTTAAAGAATTTTATAAAGAGCAAGGAAAACTTGTGAGCATAGACGGGAATAAGCCGATTGAAGAAGTATTTAAGCAAATCGTAAAGGTTATAAGTTAATGATAACAATAAAGACGGACGCAGATATTTCGCGCATGCGTGAAAGCGGAAGAATTACTAAAGAAGTTCTTGATTTGATAGGAAGAGAAATCAAAGTCGGTTTTACTACTAAAGACCTTGATAAGCTTGCTTATGAATACATAACTTCGTGTGGTGCATATCCATCCTTTCTCGGATATTCGGGTTATCCTGCATCTATATGCGCATCAATTGACGACGTAGTTGTACATGGTATACCATCTGACGAAATAGTTATCAAAGAAGGTCAAATTGTTAGCATAGACGTAGGTGTTGAATTTGACGGTTGGCAAGGCGATGCTGCAAGAACGTTTATGATTGGCGAAGTTTCGCCTGAAAAAAGAAAACTTGTTAAAATTACAGAGGAATGTTTCTTTAAGGCGATAGAAAATTTATGCGACGGTACGCCGTTAGGTAATATAGGCTATGAAGTTCAAACTCACGCGGAAGCTAACGGATTTTCGGTCGTAAGAGCACTTGTCGGTCACGGCATAGGTCGTGAAATGCATGAGGACCCTTCAGTTCCTAATTATGGGAAGAAGGGGACTGGAATTCGACTGAAAAAAGGCATGGCTCTAGCTATAGAACCTATGATAAACGCAGGTGTTTATCAAGTAGACTTCATGTCTGACGGGTGGGCGGTAAGGACAAGAGACCGCAGACCGTCTGCACACTACGAAAACACTGTAGTGATAACTGACAACGGAGTGGAAATTTTAACCTTATAAATGCAAAATAAGTTTAGTGTTGGCGATTTAGCCCAAAGTAAGGCTGGTCGTGATAAGGGGAAGATTTATTTACTTATAAAAATAGGCGGAGACACGGTTTACTGTGTTGACGGAAGAAGTAGGAAAATAAGCAACCCTAAGAAGAAAAATATCAAGCACTTAGAAAAAGTATCAACTGCGAAATTGACTCAATTAGCAGAAAGAATACAAAGGGGCGAAAGCGTTGGGAATGATAATCTATTCCGTTCGCTGAAAGCTCAAACACAAAAAAAACAGGAGGATTAAGTTTGTGTCAAAAGACGACGTAATAGAAACCGAAGGCGTGATAGTAGAAGCATTGCCGAACGCAACGTTCACGGTAAAATTATCTAACGGTCACGTAATTACGGCTTATATTTCGGGAAAGCTTCGTATGCATTATATAAAAATTATTCCCGGCGACAGTGTAAAACTAGAAATGAGCCCGTATGATTTGACGAAAGGCAGAATAATTTGGCGAAGCAAAAATTAACATAAACGAATTCTAAAGGAGATAAAAAATGAAAGTTAGACCTTCAGTTAAGCCCATGTGCGACAAATGTAAAGTAATTAAAAGAAACGGAAAAGTAATGGTAATCTGTTCAAAGAACAAAAGCCATAAACAAAGACAGGGTTAATCCCAACGCCTTAAACTTCTAAGCAGAAGTTAAGCGAGAAAATAACCGCTTAAACGAACGAGTAGCAAACATTCCAAGGTGAAAGAGAATTTAAGCATTGATATAGATATAAAAAAATAAAAAGGAAAAAATACGGAGGTATTTATCGAAGATGGCACGTATAGCCGGCGTTGATTTGCCGAATAACAAAAGAGTCGAAATCGGTTTAACGTATATTTACGGAATCGGACTTACAACGGCAAAGAAAATTATCAGTGAAACGGGTGTAAACCCTGATACCAGAGTTAAGGATTTGAGCGAAAACGATATTGCTAAGCTCAGAGAATATATCGAACACAACATTCGCGTAGAAGGTGATTTGCGTAGCGAAGTAAGCCTTTCAATAAAGAGACTTATTGAAATTGGTTGTTATCGTGGTGTTCGTCACAGAAAGAACCTTCCCGTTCGTGGACAGAGTTCTAAGAGAAATGCGAGAACCAGAAAAGGTCCTCGTCGTACAGTTGCTAAAAAGAAAACGGCAACCAGATAATCGGAGGTAACGGATAATGGCAGCAGCTAAAAGAATCGTTAAGAAACGTAAAGATGCCAGAAAAGTTGACAAGGGTCAAGTACACATTCAGGCATCATTCAACAATACATTAGTAACAATAACCGATATGCAAGGAAACACTGTATCTTGGTCAAGTGCAGGAAGCCTTGGTTTTAAAGGTTCAAGAAAGAGCACACCGTTTGCAGCACAAATGGCAGCAGAAGCAGCAGGAAAGGTTGCAAGAGATCAAGGCATGCGCTCTGTAGAAGTTTATGTCAAGGGCCCAGGTGCAGGTAGAGAATCTGCAATTAGAGCACTCACCAACTGCGATATGGAAGTAACGTTAATTCAAGACGTTTCACCTATTCCGCACAATGGTTGTAGACCGCCCAAAAGACGTAGAGTATAAAGGAGGACAGATAAATGGCTAAATATACAGAATCAAAATGTCGTTTGTGTAGAAGAGAAGGCGCTAAATTATTTTTGAAAGGCGAAAGATGCTTCAAAGGTACTTGCGCATTCGAAAAAAGACCTGTTGCTCCTGGTCAACATGGTATGAGCAGAAAGAAAGTTTCAGAATACGGACTTCAACTTCGTGAAAAGCAAAAATGTAAGAGGATTTATGGAGTACTTGAAGGACAGTTCAGAAAATATTATGAAAAAGCTGACCGTATGAAGGGTATTACCGGTGAAAATATGCTTTCACTTTTGGAAAGAAGACTTGATAACGTAATTTTCAGAATGGGCATTGGTTCTTCAAGGTCTCAAGCTCGTCAACTTGTTACACACGCTCATTTTACTGTAAACGGTAAAAACGTGAACATTGCATCTTACAGCGTAAAAGTTGGAGACGTAATCGCGGTTAAAGAAAGTAAAAAGGATAACAAGTATTTCTCTGAAATTAAGCAAATGAAGGTTGGCGTAATGCCCAAATGGTTAGAATTCAATCCTGAAACATTAACCGGCAAAATCTTAGCTCTTCCAGTAAGAGAAGACGTTGACGTTCAAATTGCAGAACACATGATTATCGAGTTGTACTCTAAATAATTAATAAAAAAAATTAAAATAAAAATTTCCGTTGGGTTTTGCGGGGGGAAAGTTAAGATTTTCCACGTCTTGACAAGAATTCCCGCAGACCTGTATCGGAACTATAGGAGGTTGTTTCTTATGATGGAAATTGAAATGCCGAAAATAGCAGTGGAAGAAAATGAAAACAGAAGTTATGCGAAAGTAGTTGTAGAACCGCTAGAAAAAGGTTTCGGTTTAACTCTCGGTAACGCGCTTAGAAGAATTTTGCTATCAGCACTTCCCGGTGTTGCTATTCAGAACATCAAGTTCGCTGAAGAATTAGGCGTAAAACATGAATTTTCTGCAATTCCTAAGATAAAAGAGGACGTTACAGAAATTATTCTTAATTTGAAGAGTGTTACAATAAAGACTTCTTCAATGGAAAAAGAATATACAAAAGTTGTTAAACTCGTTAAAGAAGGTCCAGCAGTAGTTAAGGCAGGCGATATAGAATGCGACGCTGACTTAGAAGTGCTTAATCCCGATTTGTACATCTGTACCATAGACGAAGGTGGCAAACTTGACTTAACCTTAACCGTTGGTAGAGGTCGTGGTTACGAAGGTGCAGACATGCACAAAAGCGACGTTATAGACGTTATTGCAATTGATAGCATTTATACACCTGTTAAAAAAGTAAGTTATAACGTAACGGCTACTCGTGTTGGACAAAGTGTAGATTTTGATAAACTTACTCTTGAAGTATGGACAAACGGTGCATTTTCCGGTAGAGATATAGTAAGTCTTGCCGCTAAGATAATGGAAGAACATATCAGTATGTTTGTATCACTTTCTGAAGTTGGCAATATTGGAATTTTAGTACCGCCGGAAGAAGATAAAAAGACCAGAATCCTAGAAATGACTATTGAAGAAATGGATTTATCAGTACGTTCATACAACTGCTTGAAGAGAGCAAATATTCATACCGTAGAAGATTTAACTAAGAAAACAGAAGACGATATGCTTAAAGTCCGTAACTTAGGCAAGAAATCTCTCGACGAAGTTATATACAAACTCGAAAGCTACGGCTTAAAGTTAAAGGACAAGGAGGACTAAAAAATGGCAAGAAAATTAGGCGTAAACGCTACGCAGAGATTAGCGCTTATTAAAAACCAAGCGTCTGCACTTTTGTGGCACGGTAAAATTAAAACCACAGAAGCAAGAGCAAAGGAAGTAGCAGCATACGTTGCTAAAATAATCACCCTCGCAATCAATACTTATACTGATACGGTTGAAACTGAGGTAAAAGTCGTTGATGCTAAGGGTAAAGAAACTACTAAAACGCTCGTTAAAGACGGCAACAAAAAGCTTAATGCTAGAAGAAAAATTATGACTTTGGTAAACGACCTTCAAGAAGTAAAAGGTTTTAAAGAAAGTAAGCCTGATTTCAAGAAGAGAACCAAAGCAATCAAGTATCCACTCATTGAAAAGATTTTTGATGAATATGCACCTAAGTTCGCAACTCGTAAAGAGGAAAAAGGACAAGGTGGCGGATACACCAGAATTTACAAACTCGGATCCCGTAAGGGCGATGCAGCTGAAGTTGTAATCATCGAATTTGTTGATTAATTTTAATAAAAACACTCGAAAGAGTGTTTTTTCTTTTTAAATGTTTAAGGCATATTAAGGGTAGCAAGAGCAATAAAATATAAGGAGATGTTATTATCAGAATTAAAATCGGGTGAAAGTGGAATAGTTAAAGATTTTTTGAACGAACACAAGTTTGTTTTAAGATTAAATGCGATTGGATTAACAAAAGATGCAACAGTGACCCTTATTAGAACAGCGCCGTTTGGCGACCCAATTGAAATAAAAGTACGTGATTTTTATTTGGCTATAAGAAAAGAACAAGCCGATAAAATAATTCTGGAGAAATTATGAATAGAGTTATAACTTTAATTGGTAATCCAAATTGTGGTAAAACCACGCTTTTTAATAAACTCACGCATTCATATCAAAGAGTTGGAAATTGGACAGGTGTTACTACACAAGCACAAGAAAGTGAATATATAAATGATAAAAAAATCAAAATTATTGATTTGCCTGGACTTTATTCTCTGTCAACCCATTCTATTGACCAAAAAAATGCCTTTAAAAGTTTAATAAGTACTCCGCCAGATATAATTATAAATGTTATAGATGGTACAAATTTAGAACGCAATCTTTCTTTAACTTTAGAACTATGTGCCTTGAATATACCTATGATTATAGCTGTTAATATGTGTGACCAACTTGATAAAGATAATATAAAATTTAATAAAGACAAACTCTCTGAGATATTTAAAGTACCCGTAATAAAAATATCAGCATTAAGGGGTGAAAATCTAGATTTACTCATGGACAAGGCTAAATTCAGCAAAAGTATTCCGAATTTAGTAGATTTTTCTAAAGAAAGAGGGGAGAACATTCAAACAAAGCGGTATTCTTTTGCGGGGAAAATAACAAGCCAAGTATTATTAAAAAAGCCTTTACGTATAGAAAAAAACACTATAAAAGCGGATAATTTTTTATTACATAATATATGGGGGCTTCCTATATTTTTTCTTATCATGACCACCGTATACTTTTTAACAATGAAAATCGGTGGGATTTTTGGTGGTTTTATAAATAATTTTTTTGAAAGTTTAAGCGAACGAGTTACGTTGCGACTAATTGAACTTAAAGTGTCACAGTTTATTGTTTCACTTGTTTGTGAAGCAGTGATAAATTCTTTAGGTGGTATTATCTCTTTTTTGCCACAAATTTTAATTTTATTCGCCTTTATGGCAGTAATAGAGGAAAGCGGATACGCATCACGGGTAGCATTTTTGTTTGACCGGTTTTTTCGTTCTTTCGGCTTAAGCGGAAAATCTCTTTTGCCCATGATAGTATCTTGTGGCTGTACGGTAACGGGACTAATGTCTACAAGAATAATTGAAGGGGATAGTGAACGAAAGATGACAATATTTCTTTCACCGTTTATGCCGTGCGGTGCCAAAACAGCTGTTTTTGCATATTTTTCAGCAAGGCTATTTAATGGGAATCCTTTAATAGCTACGTCAATGTATTTTTTGGGTATGTTCTGTGTAGCAATTTTTGGTTTTTTACTGAAAAAATTTAAAGTTTTTAAGTTTAGTGCAAAACAGTTTTTATTAGAAATGCCATTTTTAAGAGTACCTGCAATTAAAGACGTGTTTGCCGTGTTAAAAGAAAAAACAAAAGAATTTATTACAAGAGCAGGGCTTATAGTTTTTGCAGTATCAGTTTTTTTATGGCTACTTAAAAGTGTTGGGACAACAGGTTACGTGGGTGAAAACGTGGAGAAAAGTTTTTTATTTATTTTTGGAAATATGTTAAAATATATATTTTATCCATTAGGTTTTTTCAATTGGCAGACTGCAGTTTCGGTAATTTCGGGTGCGTTTGCAAAAGAAGCAGTGGTTGAATCGCTCAGTTTGTTGTCTGATGACGTTGGTGCGTTATTCAGTAACAGATTTTCAGTTTATGCATTCATGGCGTTTATTTTGCTTTCGCCACCTTGTATTGGAAGTTTGGCTACCGCACGACAAGAGCTTAATAGCAATAAAATGTTTTTTATAATGATAGTATTTCAAGTTATAACAGCATATACTGTTGCTTTTATAATTAATTTAATTGGACTTTTAATTGAATGGTGTGGGGGCTTGATTTTATCGATAATTATTGGTATAATGATTTTGATAAGTTTGATTTTTGCTATAAAAACATTAAAGTGCAAGAAATGTAATTTATGTACACGCGCCTGCAAAGGAGGGAATAAATGTCAAATAAAGGAAAAACGTTATACGACTTAATGAGGGAATCGGATAATAAAGAAGAAGACGCAGCCTATCCAGAAGAGTGGGAAGACGAGCGCAGAAAAAGTGAAAAGGAAAAATATTTTGAATATTACGACGATATTAAACTCACGCCAAAAGACGACTGGTAAAAATAATGCCTAACCAAAAAGGTTAGGCATTTAACTTATAAACATCAATATTGCGCTTATTATCATCCCTATATAAATAATTTTTTTAAGTTTATCGCCGTTAAGCTTATTAAACAGTAATCTTCCTATGCAATCACCTAATATACATCCAGAAAAACCAAGCAATGCATATATTAAAATATTTAAGTCTATAATTCCATTTAATACTCTAGTTAATGTGGATAATATATTTGTTGCACAAAAATAAAATTGTATGCCAGCAAAATATTCTTGATTGTTATTAGTTGTATTAGACATATATAAGACAACTGGTGGACCTCCAACTGAAAAAAGTCCGTTTAATGCGCAACCAACGCCACCAGCAACTAATCCCTTACAAAACGATGGTTTAAAAGAAGCCGAAACCATTAACTCTCTGAATAAAACTTGCACCGAAACCAACGGCGATTAAAATTAAAACTAGAGTAAATTCTAAATCAATCATAAAATATATCTTAATACACTTTTGAATTTAGGATTATAAATTTATTTTATCACAAAAAATAATAAAGTAAATAATTATATGAGAGATTATTAAAAAAATTTTTTTAGTAAATATAAAAAATTATTAAAATTGATTGACAGATAAAGCAAAATAATTTAATATATAAAGTGGATTGAATCTAAAGTTTTAAGAGTCTTTCCAAGCCAATATTCGGACCACTCTATAGAGTTAAGGCCATACGGACAGCCGGGTCCACTGCCGATTCGTGGCACGCCACGTTATTGATTGAGTTAGAAGCTCAAATTTTATAAGTTGGTTACTTTATAACCGAATGCGAGAAGTCGCAGACTTGTGAAACGGTCAATAAGAGTAGTAAAAGTATTGAAGCTATATAGACTCTAAAAACCTATATTAATTATAACAATAAAGACTTTGTCTTAATTGTTAATTGTGTGGTATTGAAAGTTTTCGCAAGCTAAAGAGCTTGCGTTTTGTTTTTAAACAACCAAAAATGTAAATCGGAGAGAAAAAGATGTCGAACGTATCAAAAGAAAAAATCATCGAATTAGTTGGGCTTAAAAGAGAATTTGAAGACGGAATGGTTGCTGTAGACAACGTAAATTTATACGTTAGAAAAGGCGAATTTATAACATTTTTAGGACCGTCAGGATGTGGAAAAACAACTACGCTTAGAATGATAGCGGGATTTGATAAACCTACTTCGGGTAAAATTTTACTTAACGGCAAAGATATTAGTGATTTGCCTCCTAATAAACGTCCTATAAATACCGTATTTCAGCGTTATGCACTTTTTCCGCATTTAAACGTATATGAAAACATCGCTTTTGGACTTAAACTTAAAAAAATAAAAGTTACCTATCAAGACAGCGAAGGAAAACAAATAGAAAAAATAGAAAAACTTAGCAAAGCAGAGATTAATGCTAAAGTTGAAAAAGCCCTAAAAATGGTAGATTTGGAAGGCTTTGAAAAGCGTAGTGTGTCAACTCTTTCTGGTGGACAACAACAAAGGGTTGCGATTGCACGCGCAATAGTTAACGAACCTAAAATTCTTCTTCTTGACGAACCACTCGGTGCGCTTGACTTAAAAATGAGAAAGGATATGCAATTAGAACTTAAAGAAATGCACAAAAAACTTGGCATAACCTTTATCTACGTGACGCACGACCAAGAAGAAGCTCTTACTATGAGTGATACAATCGTTGTTATGAACGACGGTGTAATTCAACAAATAGGAACGCCGACAGACATATATAATGAGCCGAAAAATTCATTCGTTGCC
The DNA here is from genome assembly GCA_045579345.1 of Christensenellaceae bacterium. Lineage (GTDB taxonomy): Bacteria > Bacillota > Clostridia > Christensenellales > Borkfalkiaceae > UBA1259. Next base: position 20,304 of record JAZNMA010000112.1, read on the forward strand.
GACTTTATAGGTGAAAGCAATATATTTAGCGGAACAATCGTTGGGGATAAAAAAGTTAGGTTTATTGCGCATAACTTTGATTGCGTTGATGAATTTGCTGTGAATGAAAAGGTTGACGTTGTAGTGAGACCCGAAGACGTAATGCTTTTAGACAAAGGACAGGGACAAGTTGACGGAAAGATAATTAACTCGATATTTAAGGGCGTGCATTACGAGATGATTATGCTTGTCGGGAAAACCGAAATCGTAATTCAAAGTACAGTTGAAAGAAAAGTTGGGGAAGAAGTAAGCCTATTAATTCAACCTGATAATATTCACATAATGGCGAAAGAGTTTTCTACTAATAAGTATGACGGATACATTACTAAGAGAAATACCGTTTGTTTTGGTGACGGTGAATTTGATTGCGACGTGACGCAATTATATCCGGGTTCGATTTTAGATGAAGACGGTTATCTTATTACTGCTGACGGGGATAAAATCGACCTCACGGACGTCGACGTAGACGTTGAGGTTGGACTTAAAGATATAGAAATAAGCGACCACGAAGAAGACGGCGGAGCGGTAGGAAATATCGTTTCTATGATTTATAAAGGCGACCACTATCAATTAATCGTTAGAACGAGCGAAAATGAAGAAGATTACGTATTCGACACGGAAGATACTTGGAACGAAAACGATAGGGTAAGCGTAATAATTAAAAAGGAAAAGATTAAACTTTCACTAAAACAGGAGATTAAGAGATGACCAAAGAAAAAAGTGTGAAAAAAGGCTTTAACAGCGCGTTAAAGTTGAGTTTTTCCAGAAAACAACTGTGCATACCGTACGGTGTGTTTTTAGCGTGCTTTGTGGTTATACCGCTCCTGCTAATTGTTTTTTATGCTTTTACTGACAGCGAGGGTATAATATCTGTAAAAAACTTTATAAGGTTTTTCACAAGCTCGACTACTATAACCACAATGATAATAAGCATATTATTAGCGCTTGCGACAACAGTAATATGCGTGCTTTTGGCTTATCCGTTGGCGTACATATTAGCAAAGAGTAATTTAAATCGTGGAGGAACGCTTTTAATGCTCTTCATTGCACCTATGTGGATTAACTTTGTGCTTCGTGCAATGGCAATGAAAGACTTGTTGACGCTAATAGGTGTTTTTGGCTTTAATAATTACGTTAACGTTATTATAGGTATGGTATACGACTATTTACCGTTTATGATTTTGCCTATATATACAGTTTTAATAAAAATGGATAAAAGCCTGTTAGAGGCAGGACAAGACTTAGGCGCAAGTCCTTTTAAGACTTTTACAAAAATAACCTTTCCACTTTCTATTTCGGGAATAGCGAGTGGCGTCACAATGGTATTTATGCCAACAATGACTTGTTATGTAATTTCTGACACGTTTGGTAATGGACTTATAACGATAATAGGTAAACTTATTGACGAGCAGTTTACGACTTTCCAAAACTGGAATTTTGGCTCGGCAATGGCTATGATATTGCTCGTAATCATGCTTGTTTCTATGTGGATAACAGGTGCGTTTAAGAATGAAGATACAAGGGGGACTAATTTATAATGAAAAAGTTTTTTCAAGTATTTTACGTTGCTCTAATTCTTTTATTTATATACGCCCCTATATTTACTTTGGTGGTTTATAGTTTTGTAGACACACCGATAGTAAATATTAAACAGGTATTTGAAATCGGGTTTTCGTTCAGACTTTACGAAAAGCTATTTAATGATGCAAGCTTAATGAAAATCGTTTGGGACACCTTGTTTTTGGCACTAATAGTAGCCGTGCTTGCCACCATTTTGGGTACGGCAGGGGCAATCGGCATTTTTTACAGTAAGGGGAAACTTGGCAAAAGTGTTTCAGCTGTTTCTCAAATTCCTGTTATAAATGCAGAAATTGTAACGGCTGTTGCGCTTGTGTTGTTATTTTCGTTGGCGTTTACAGAAAGCCGTTCATATTTTGCGCTTGTTGTGGGGCATTTGGTTATTACAACACCTTTTGTCGTTCTTTCTGTTATTCCTAAATTAAAACAGATGGATGCAAATCTCTATGAAGCGGCGCTTGATTTAGGCGCATCACCTTTTAAGGCGTTAATGAGTGTTGTTATTCCGGAAATTTTACCGGGAATTTTGAGTGGCTTTATGCTCTCTATAACTCTTTCCCTTGACGATTATATCATTTCTGCTTATACTCGTCCTGCTGGGTTTGATACAATTTCAACCTACGTTTACGGCGCTATGGCAAAATCCAACGCAAACTCATCACTACCGTCGCTTCGTGCTTTATCAGCAATCATTTTTGTCGCAATTATTTTAGTAGTGGTTGTTAAAAACATTTATTCAGGCAAAAAGGAGAAGAACTGATATGAGAAAAATTTTATCGGTATTTTTGATTATACTTATAGCCGTTCAGTCTTTTTCCTTAATAGGTTGTACTGAAAATAAGGTTGATAGTGGCAACGTAATTCGTGTATGCAACTGTGAAGATTACATAGATGAAGATTTGCTTGCCGAATTTGAAGAAGAAACAGGAATAAAGGTTATTTATTCCACTTACGGCACGAATGAAAACCTATATAATGAACTCGTTATCAACCCAAACAGCTATGACTTAGTTGTTCCGTCTGAGTATATGATAGAAAAACTTGCGGAAGAGGGAAGAATACAAAAGCTTGATTTTAATAGATTGCCCGATTATAAAAACAACGTTTCAAAATATATAGACGATAGATTAAATGATTTAAGATTTACCGTTAAAAGAGGTGAACATGAAGGGGAAGAAGTTGCCCTTTCGGAGTTTATGGTCGGCTATATGTGGGGAACTATGGGCTGGGTTTACGATACGGAAAGCGTTAGCATTGAAGAAGTTAAGTCTTGGACGGGGGTATTTGATAACGATTCTTTGAAAAAAAGAATTACCATTAAAGACGCTGTTAGAGATTCTTATATCGTTGGGCTTGCAATGGTTTACGGTGATGAATTAAGGGGAGTATCTGATAATGCAACCATAACTGAAATATTAAACAGGGTAGACCAAGCCTCAATAGATAAGGTTGGAGAAAAACTTGCATCATTCAAGGATAAGCTTTACGGGTTTGAAGTTGACAGCGGAAAGAATGATATAATAAACGATAGAATCGATGCATACGTTGCATGGAGTGGAGACGCTGCTTACGCAATAGACGTTGCGTCCGGCGAAGTGGAAGACGAGGACGGCTCGTTTGTTGAGAATGCGAGCTCGCTTAGTTATTATATTCCAGACGAAGGCTCTAATATTTGGTTTGACGGATTCGTAATGCCGTCAGGTAGCAAAAATTATGATGCAGTCTATAAATTTTTAGAGTTTATATCTCGACCAGAAACCGTTTATAGAAATATGAACTATACAGGCTATACAGGTATGGTTGCAAACGGTGAGTTCATGATGGAAGACGAGGACGGAAAAGAGTATGAAACCGACCTTTTCAATGAGATTGTAATTGGTTGGTTTGATGAGAGTGAAGATTTGGAAGAAGGGAAAGGTATAGAGATAGATTTATCGTACTTTTTCGGAGAAGGGGAATACATTGTAACGGTGTCGGAAGAGGGTTACGGTAGATTTATTGCGCAATATCCCACGGCTGAAATTGTAGAGCGTTGTGCGATTATGAATAATTTTGATAGCGAAACTTTACTTTCAATCAATGAAATGTGGGAAACTGTTAAAGGTGAAACTTTCCCAGTATGGCTCATTCTTTTAATTGTTGGATTAGTAATACTTTTAGCAGGAGCAATCGTTCTTTATAGAAATAAAGAAAAGATAAGCTGGTTGAAATTACCTGAAAGAAAAACAACTTACGCTGAAAGAAAAGGATATAAAATAATAAAAAAGGAAAACATAATATAATTATGGAGAATTTAAGAAATAAAAAGTGTTTTATTTGTGATATGGACGGCGTAATATATCACGGGAACAGACTTATTCCTAAGGTTAAGGAATTTGTAGAGTGGTTAGAAAAAAGCGGTAAAAATTACTTATTCTTAACTAATAGTTCAGAACGTTCACCGAGAGAACTTGCACAAAAACTTGCAAGAATGGGTTTAAGTGTTGGTGAAGAGCATTTTTATACAAGTGCCTTAGCAACAGCTTCATATTTGAAAAGTCAATGTCCTAACGGCTCAGTTTACGTTATAGGCGAACCAGGTCTTACACAGGCTTTATATGATGCGGGCTTTACTATGAATGATATAAACCCTGATTACGTTGTCTTTGGCGAAACGCGTTCATTTAACTACGAAAAGATAGAAAAAGCCGTAAAATTAGTGTTTGGAGGGGCAAAACTTATCGGGACAAACAGTGACTTAACTGCAAAGGT
>JAZNMA010000113.1:0-4756 GCA_045579345.1 Christensenellaceae bacterium
ACATGGCTACGATCCGACTTCGACTGCAACGTTACGCAAATCCACAACAGCATTATAGATGCTTTGCAGTTTCTTTTGAACCATTACAGGGAATGAATCCGCATACGGCGGTACGTTACCACCCAAATCCGTTCCGCTGGAATTACAGCCCGTTGTAATGCTATCTCCATAAACAACGACTTTCAAATTCTTGTCCACGGATAATTTCTTATGGGTATTTATAAAATGAGTTGTTTTGCCCTGTGGAACTTTTCCGCCCCATTTATTTTCGTGCCTATATGAAATTGCAAATTGCTTTTTTGTATATGTATCCGTTTCCCCATAAGTCATATACTTTCTCTCGTCAGCATAATCGGGACAGCGTGATTTTTCCACCGCAATTTCATACTGTGCAGGAATAGGTGCATAAATATCATCAAGGTTTGCATACGGCATACTGCCCTCTGCTAAACGCTTAATAACATTCCCTTCTAAAACGAAGTCAACGCCTTCCACGTATTCTTTTTGCAGCCCGTAATCATATACACCGAGAATTTTGGTGGGTGCATATAACAATTTACACTCCCCTGTTTCGCCCAAGAACATAGCCGTTTCATAGAAAACGGTATCGCCCTCCCAAATAGGCAAAACGTATGTATCCAAGTCGTAGGTTTTCATAATTTAATCCTCAATTTCAATTTTCTCAAGCCCAAATGGAGCTAAATTATATTCTTCGACAAAATCATTCGGTTTCCCATTTCTCCATTGTTTGAAGAAAGTAAACATATAAGGACAAGCTCCCCAATCTTCCTGCATACCTTTACAATGGTGCGGGCCGTACATATTACGCATAGTGGATTTTAGAAGAATTTTTATACTGTTTTTTCCTTTCTTTAAGTTGGAAATTTTCGTTTGTTCGCTTAACGCCGCAACGCCTTGTTTTAAGTCGTTAACATAGACTTCCGCCGTGGCAAAATTACCACTCAACCGAACTCTTTTTTCCTGTTCGCCGTTGACGAAAATATTTCCCTCTATCGTCATTACACCATTAAAAAACGGAAAACCTTGTTTTTGAATATTCGCTGTTTTCGTCGGTAACGTGAACTCCGTTAATTCAAAATTATCATTCACGCAAAACTCGCCTTGCAAGAAAATCGGTTCGATAACGGTATCGTAGGACATCATATTCATCAAGGATTCCGTAACGTTTTCCCCATAGATTGCATAATGCACGTTCGGATTTTCGTAGAAATCAATGCAAAATACAATTTCGTTTTGTCCTATTTTACAATACTTACTGATATTTGCCGTGTAAAAATATGGGTCATAATCGGTTGTAAGTATTTTTATTTCTTTACCGTTGACTAAAATGGCAACCACTCGATTGTTTTGCGTCAACAAAGACAATTTTTCTGGGATTCCCCTTGCAACAAATTCATATTTCAAATATAACTTGCCTTGATATTGCGTGCGAATGAGTTCATCTAAAACTTGTTCGGTATGCTTTCTTTCCGAATATTCCGTTCCGTCAAAACTCACCTTTACAAAATCAAGCAACAAATTATTATCTCCAATGGCAATTACGGAAAAGTTTTCTGTTACGTCTGCGCAGAGAGTTTTTTTTGTTAAACTCGCACCTGCCCCTATCGTTTCCCACTTTAACAACATGGATTGCTTAGGCTGTAACGATAAATTATCAACACAATTCACAAAAGTTTTATTTTCAAAATCAACGCAGACCCACCCGTCGGGAATTTGACAAAGAACCTCTTTTTCGTCTGTATTCAACAAGAAAATAAACTCGCCAAGGTCACCTTTACAATACCTTTGAAAAAGTTTCCCATCGCTCTTTATCATCGACGCATTTACTGAAAGAATCTCGTCATAGGAAATTGTGGATTGTATCGGCTGACAGTATTTTTCGCCTTGTATATACGTAGGATATTCGCCTAAAACACACAACCTACCGCCCACCGCTACAAATTCGTTCAAAAGACTTTGCGTACTTGCGTTAATGCTTTTACGATTAGGTAAAATTACGTAATCATACGCTTTTTCGCCCAGCGTAAGAGCATTGCCTTCCACCTTTCCGCTTTCCTTTAACAGCGTTTCGTCCGCATAATGAAAAGCAATCCCTTGTTCCGCTAACTCTTTCGATAACGCATAAAAGCTTTCTTCTGTTTCTAATACACTTTTCTTGTCTTGCTTTCTATCATAGGTCAAATAACAATCCTGCATTGGATGGATAAGCAAAACGTTGACTTGCCTTGGCGTATTCGCAAAAATATAGCCTAGCTTGGTGAAATAATCATTGAAAATTGCAAAATCACTCCACCACGCTGCGTGAGAAGAAAAAGTCTGCGGATGGTCTTTATACCCCATACCCTGCAAGGAATAATTCATCAAATGGACGACCAAGTAATTGACACCCTGCGCGTATTGATGTTCTGCTATGTATTTTAGCGTTCTAAAATTCGCATCGTAGCCCGTGCAAGCGAAACTTTCGCTCATCACCTGCTTGATACCAAACTGCGCTGCAACGCTTTCCACCTGCACTTCGTCCATAACACCATCCATCGCTTGGCATAAATGGTCTATGCCTGCCACGTGGCTGTACCGATAACTAGGCATGGCGCCTGCGCTACCCCACATTTGCGAAAACAAATGCGGTTCTTCTACGGAATGCCCCGTAAGTTGGCAACCATGCTCGGTACACCAGTCGTATAAGCGTTTATAATAGTTTTCCGTATAAAGCCGATTCATCGTTTGATAATATTTCACACGGAAAGCATAATCACTTTCTTCCGCATGAAACAAGTGTATCAAACCGTCTTTAACGCTCTCCATTTCCCTTTCTAAAACGGATGTATACGGCGTAGCGTAACGGTAATACTGCGGTTCATCGGTGAAAAAACCGCGAATGGTTTTCCCAAACTCTTCGGCAAAACGCTTATAATACGCTTCGTAAGTTTTTTCTATAAAAAGACCTACCACGTCGGGGTTGAGAATATCTACGTTGCACGGCGAACGGCGCTTATAGATAGTATGGTAACAATCGGTTTTCATTGCCTTTTCTACCCTTTGATACAAGCCGTTCTTTTGAATAAAGACCGCAAAAGCCGTGTCATCGAAATCCGCACGAACTTCGTATTCTAAATATTCTGCACGATTGCGTTCATCTTTTAACAGAGCACCTCCGACAAATCCGCTTGGATACCCAAATTCATCGTAAATCCAAACGCACATATCTTGTTTTTTCGCTTCTTCTATACATGCTTCTACGCACGAAAACCAGTCTTCGCTTAAATATTCCGTTTTCAACCCTGCTCTTGCATGTATGATAAAACCGCCAAACCCTACTTCTTTCATCTGTCGAATTTGACGTTTACATTCTTCCCTCTCTATTTGATTGTTCCAGCTCCAAAACGGAACGGGAGCATATTCTTTGAGAGAAATATTATCCAAAGCGTGAAAAAAAGATTTATTCATATTGATTACTCAGGCTTTTTGTCAAAATCAAGTGTTAAATCGTAATCGCCAAGTTTATTGACCTTAAAGCCATTCTTTTTATATTCTTCGTAATCGAAAGCTTCCAACTCGTCAATGGCAAGCTTGTGAAATTCGTAGAAATTATGCCACCATTCCCAACCAGAACCAAGCTCGTTAGAAAGGTAAGCGTCCGCAATATCGCAAGCCGTTTGCGGCGCTACGTAAAACGCACCCATCGCAAGTACGTTTACGCCGTTACCCGTGATGGCTCTCGTTGCCGCAGGCAGACTTTCTACAACACCTGCATGGACGTGGGGGCACTTGCTCGCCGCAATATGAATACCCATACCCGTTCCACAGAAAAGTAATGCTCTTTCATAATTCCCCTCGGAGATTTCCGCACCAACACGAAGTCCTACACGATGGAACATCAAATCCGTATCATTGGGATCGCTATCTTTTTTAACACCCAAATCAAGAATTTTCCAACCCTTTTTCGTAAGGTGTTCCACTACCACTTCCTTCAAAGGAAACCCTGCAAAATCTGCACCTACAACCAAATGCTTGTCTTTTACTGTTTTCATCTTTTTATCCCTCTATGTTTATTTTTTCTCCGTTGCTTCTATAAGCGGCAAAAATCATTTTAACTACCTTGCTCGCTTCTTCGCCGTCGATGGAAAACGGTTTTCCACATCTAATGCAATTATAAAAATCAGCAATCAACTTTTCGTGTCCGTTACCGTAACAGCATTTACCTAACACGAATCGCATATCTTCTTCTGTTACCATTTTGCCGTTGATATACAATTTATCTGGATAAGCCACTACGTTTTCACCGTTTGAAAGCGTTAACCGAATTTCCGTAGGCATATCCGAACCGCCTGTGTTTGTCGCAAAAAAAGTAAATCTTGCATTTCCCTCACAAAGCAAAGTTGCCGTATCTTCAACGTCAATAACGTCTTTTAAGGAAAAGTTTTCTACTCTACCCAAAACACTGTTCGGCATTCCACAAAACCATTGCATTAAGTCAAACGTATGCAATGCCTGATTGATGAGAACTCCACCGCCTTCTGTTGCTTTTTTTCCACGCCATTTGGCTTGCGCATAATAAGCTTTTCCTCTGCACCAAATCAATTCGCCGTGCGCAGAAATAATCTTTTTATCACTTAAATATTCTTTCAAATACGCATTAACATTGTTATAACGATTTTGCTGACAAATCCCCAATCGTCCTTTCGAACGCTTTTCCGCCGCCAAAATCAAAGGAATATCCTCCGCCTTAATGCAC
>JAZNMA010000114.1:0-5287 GCA_045579345.1 Christensenellaceae bacterium
TTGCTTATTTTTTTCCGTTGTATTATAATAGTGTTGATTAATTTTAGTTTTAATTTACAGGTGATTCCTATGCATTTTTTTAGAATTGGACTACATCATCATGACGAACATTTGAATAGAAATAATATTGATAATTTTAGATATAGAAACGGATATTTACTTATTTTTGCATGTTTCTTCTTGTTTATGTCTAGTATGGCGGCAAAGGGAGTTTTTGCTGCTGAGCAAAAGTACATTGTAGATTTGTGGCTTAATGGGCAAAATGCTCTTGCTAGTATGGCTAACACCTTTTATTTTGTTCCTTACGGATTAGTTCAAATTGTTTTATTTTTTATAATGAAAAAAATAAACATTTTTAAGTACGTTTTAATTACTGTGCCTGTTGCTGCGATTTGCACTATGCTCATTGGAATATCTAATAGCATTTATGAAATTTGGATTTATTTTGGGCTCAGTGGATTATTTCAGGCTGCCATTTATTGTGCTTGTAACTATGCTTTAACACAAAATTTGCCTGCAAAGTTATGTACTCTTGCCAACAGATTTATGAATTGTGCTTACGCGTGTGGTACGGTCATTGCTTATTTGGTTTGTGCTTTATGTATTGGGCAAGACGTATGGCGTTTGCCGTATTTTATAATCGGAGGTATGTTTTTACTTGCTGTTTTAATTTTTGCTTTAGTTTTAAGAATAGCTAAAAGATATAAACACGTCAACGAAATGATGGATACTAAAAGTTTGCATAATATTAAAACGAAAACCATTAATGAAGAAAAGCCGTTAATTTCTATTGACAGCAAAAAGAAAACTATCATTTTCTACGTATTCCTACTAATACTCTCGTTTTTGATTACATCACTTTATTATTCAGTAATGAACTACGTTACAACTTTACTAGTTGAAGAGCATGGTTTGCCCGACGATATTTCTATTTATGTTTCTATTATTGCTCCCATAGCTATTATTTTAGGGCCAATGATGACTATATCTTCTTGTGAAAAGGATAAAAACTTTATTAGGCAAGGCATTTTATATCTTTTATTATTACTACCTTTTCCGCTATTATTAACTTTTTTCTATAAAATTAACCTTTTTGTAGCTTTGATATTGGTGCTTATATCCTTAATTATGGCAAACGGCTTAAAGACAATTGTACTGAGTGTAACTGTTTTTAAGATGAGAAAACAATTAAACACAGCGGCTTTTAGTGCAATCACAAACGCTGTTGCTTCTATTGCTGCGGGTGTTGCACCCACAGTTATCGGTGCGATAATTGACTCGGTCGGTTGGTCTATGGCTTACTTTACTATATTCATTGTTGCACTTGTAGCTCTAATTATTGCTATTATAGTTAATTTTTTAGTCACAAGATCAAACAAAAAGGCATAAAAATCGCTAATTAAAAACCGTCCTAAAAAGGACGGTTTTTTCACGTTTTATTAAGCTTTTTCATAAACTGTTAAATGGACAAAAATATAAAGGAGCTTATAATGAATCCGTTTAATGAAAAACCGAGAAGTATTGAAAAATCTTTTCAAAACTGGCAACAGTTATACCCTAAACCATATGACAAAAGAGAGGTTGACCCGTACACAAAGTGTCGTATTATCTTGATGAATGGTACAGAATTTGAAGCTAACTGGTTTTCTCATCAACTTGCAAGGCACACTTGTGACAACGATTTAAGACGTGAAATTGCTCTTACTCGCGCTATCGAAAAACAACAGCAATTAAAAATCTCTTTGCTTAAACCTAAAGATGAAAGTATTTTAGAGCATACTATTGGTTATGAACAATTAGCCGTAGATTTAACCAGTGAGCTTGCTAAACGCGAGCTTGATTGTGACGTTAAAACCGCACTTGATTTTGCATTACTTGAGGATTTTGACCATTTGTACAGATATGCAAATTTGCTTGAAATGGAGCAAGGTGTTTATGCTGAGTGGTTGGTGGGTAGATACACTGAAATTATGCCGGGTAGACCGACTATTTCCCACCACAGATACCCTAAAGACAACGTTAAAAAATGCATTGACTCTAAAAATAGTGACGTGCAGACTGTTCTTAATACTATGATTATTACCGCAGCTGAGCAACAAACGATGAATTACTACATGAACGTGACTAATTTTGCACGCTCGGATATTGGTAGACGTCTTTATCAAGAAATAGCGCTTGTTGAAGAGGAGCACGTTACACAGTATGAATCGTTAATGGACGGCAACGCTACATGGTTAGAGATGCTATTATGGCACGAATACTGCGAGTGTTATCTATACTGGTCGTGTTATTTGACCGAAACTGATGCTTACATAAAAAATCTTTGGGAAGAAAATCTTACTTTTGAAATCGCTCATTTACATAAAGCAGTCGAACTACTTCAAAAATTTGAGGGTAAAGATTATAACTCTGTTATTAGTGACGGTGATTTCCCTGCGCCCATAGTTCTGCACGAAAATATTGACTACGTGAGAAAAATTTTAGCTGACACTGTACAATTTACTTCTAATAGGGAAAACTACGTTAAAGTTTCTGCGCTCGACAAGAACGCGGACTTCTTCCGCTATCAAAACATTATTAATCCAACAACCGATATAGTTCCGTCTCACAACGTGATAGAGAACTCTATTCGCCGTCGTGGAGCTGATTATCGCTATCAGACGGCACCAAACCCTGTTCCAGAACTTAGAAACCGCAGGGAAGACAATACTTCGGTTGGAAGAAAACCTAATGCTGCGCCATCAACTTCTTTTTTCTGTAATGATTAATCTTTAGCAATATCATTACAGCGATTGCGCATATATATATAAAATTCGTTGACAAAATTACAATATTGTGTTAAAATACTGTAAAAGAAAAGGCGTTGAAGAAGAGTTCGCGATAAATTTCCTTTTAGAGAGGCGGTGGTTGGTGTAAACCGTTAGGACGTTTTTTGTTGATGTAGCTTCTGAGTCGGGAAGAAGAAAGCTTTTGGCAAGTAGAACTTCTCCGTGATTGCTGCGTTAATGCATAGGAATTGGTGGATTCCGAGAGTGGCGGGTTTTTCGCAATTTGAGTGGTACCGCGGGTGTAGATTATAGCGCTCGTCTCAAAGAAAATCTTTGAGGCGAGTTTTTTTCGTTAAAAAAGGAGTATTTATGGAAAAATTAACCGGTCTTGACTTTAAAATTAAAGAGATGGCGGGACGTATCAGAGAACTTCGTGATATTGTAGGTCTTTCGGTCAGTGATATGGCTAATAAAACAGGTGTTTCTGAACAAGAGTATATTATTTGTGAAAAAGGCGAAAAGGACCTTAACTTTGCCTTTATTTATCGCTGTGCTTTGGCTCTAGGCGTAAACGTTACCGATATTATTGAGGGCTATAGCCCCAAACTTAAAGGTTATACCGTAACGCGTTATGGTGCTGGTCAAGAAATTGCTAAGGCGCACGGCATGACTTATTATAATTTGGCATACGCGTTCCAAAACAGAATTGCAGAGCCTCTTTACGTGCGCAGTGTCTTTAGCGAAGATGCACAAGGGAAAGATATAGAACTTACCACACACGCAGGTCAAGAGTGTGATATTGTTGTTGACGGCTATTTAATGGTGCAGGTAGGTGAGCATAAGGAAGTTTTAGGGCCTGGCGATAGCATTTATTACGATAGTGATACTCCTCACGGAATGATTGCTGTAAACGGAAGGGATTGTGTTTTTTACGCTATTGTGTTAAACCCCACAGGCGAGCCTATTCCTGAACTTTCTGAGTCTCAAAAATTAATTAATAAAAAGCAAACTCAAGTAATTAAGGACAATAAGGCGCGTATTTATAAAAACTATATTGACACAGTAGAAGACGAGGACGGCACTCCCGTTTCTATTAAGTTTAAAAACACGGAAAAATTTAACTTTGCTTTTGACTTAGTTGACGCGCTTGCTGATAGAGAACCTGAAAAACTTGCGATGTTGCACGTTTCTAAAGATAAAACCGAGCGTAGGTTTACTTTTAAGGATATTAAAAGGGAATCTAACCGTTGTGCTAACTACTTTAAGTCTCTAGGAATTAAAAAAGGTGACAAGGTTGTTTTAGTATTAAAACGCCACTATCAGTTTTGGTTTGCAATGATTGCGCTTAATAAACTTGGCGCAATAGCAATTCTTGCAACAAATCAACTCCAAGAACACGATTTTGAGTATAGGTTTAAAGCGTCGGGTGCTAGTGCTATTATATGTACATCTGATGGAGATACCGCGCATCAAGCTGAAATCGCTATGGGTAAATGCCCCGATATGAAGCATAAGATTATTGTCGGCGGAGTAAAAAAAGGTTGGAGAAACTTTGACGAGGAATATCTTCTTTATTCAACGCATTTTGAGCGTTCTCTTGACACGCCTTGTGGCAATGATCCAATGTTAATGTTCTTTACTTCTGGGACAAGCGGTTATCCAAAAATGGCGCTACACAATCATAAATATCCACTAGGGCACTTCCATACAGCAAAATACTGGCATAACGTTGACCCTGACGGACTACATTTTACCATTTCTGACACCGGTTGGGCAAAATCAATGTGGGGCAAACTTTACGGACAATGGCTTTGTGAAGCGGCTACTTTTGTTTATGATTTCGACCGCTTTGATGCAGCCGATATTTTACCTATGTTTGCCAAATACAAGATAACCACGTTCTGTGCTCCACCAACAATGCTCAGAATGTTAATTAAACAAGATATTTCACAATACGATTTCAGTTCTGTAAAACACATGTCTACTGCTGGTGAGGCGCTTAACCCTGAAGTTTATAGTCAGTTTGAAAAGCTTACGGGACTTCAGATTAAAGAAGGATTTGGTCAATCAGAAACAACTATGCTAATAGGTAATCTTGTAGGCAAACCGCACAAGATAGGTTCAATGGGTAAACCTGCGCCCGTATACGATATAGATATTATTGACGAAAACGGCAACTCTGTTCCGGACGGCGAGGTTGGTGAAATAGTAGTGAACGTTAAAAACGGTGCACCATGTGGATTGTTTTGCGGTTATTATCGCGACGAAGAAAAGACCAAAGAAGTTTGGCACGACGGTTTCTATCATACTGGAGATACTGCGTGGAGAGACGAAGATGGCTTTTATTGGTACGTTGGACGCGTTGACGACGTTATTAAATCAAGCGGTTACCGCATAGGACCATTTGAAATCGAAAGTGTTATTATGGAACTTCCTTACGTTCTAGAGTGTGGTGTTTCGGCTGAGCCAGACGAAGTGCGTGGACAAGTCGTAAAGGCAAGTATAGTACTTGTTAAAGG
>JAZNMA010000115.1:0-7499 GCA_045579345.1 Christensenellaceae bacterium
AAAAAGCAACGGAAAAAATCCGTTGCTTTTTTATTCAAAAAAAACCGTACGTCCGTTCTCGACAAACGACGCCGAAGCGTTAGGATAACAGGTAACTCCTTTAAAGCAACCTTATATCACACGCATCATTCCGCTTAGTGCTGCTGTATTCCTACTCTGACACGGTTCACGGCGACACGTTGCATAAGACCTTAAAATCAACGTTCCTTATTAAACGCGGCCTTCCACGGCGCAAGCCTAAAACGGCATTCTGCTCCGCTAAGCGAATTGCGGACGACAGGGCATCGCTAACTCCCCGCATAGTACGGCTATAATATTCTAACTTAAAATATTGAATTTAGCAAGTTATTTTATGTAAAAAAATTATTTTTTATAAAATTAACTTTACAAAATTTGCAAATACAGTTATAATTAGTAAGTAAATATATTAAAGTGGTTTATTATGTTTAAAAACCGCAAAAACAGACGAAAACTTTTGGGAGCATAGATATGTATAAGAAAGTCGATACAACATTAAACTTTCTCGATAGGGAAAAAGAAGTCTTAAAGTTTTGGAAAGAAAATAAAATTTTTGAACAGAACGTAAATGAAAATGAAGGTAGTCGTGAGTTTACTTTTTACGATGGACCGCCGACCGCAAACGGGAAACCGCATATCGGTCATATTTTAACGCGTGTAATTAAAGATATAATCCCGCGTTATCACGTAATGAAAGGCGACCACTGTTTAAGAAAGGCTGGTTGGGATACGCACGGTCTTCCCGTTGAACTAGAAGTGGAAAAAGTTTTAGGTATTGACGGCAAGCAAGAAATAGAAAAGTACGGCATAGAGCCGTTTATTAAAAAATGTAAAGAAAGTGTTTGGAAATATAAGTCTGAATGGGAGAAAATGTCTGACCGTGTAGGTTACTGGGCGGACATGGAAAACCCGTACGTTACTTATGACGATAATTATATAGAATCTGTTTGGTGGGCGATTAAAACCATAGCGGAAAAAGGACTTTTATATAAAGGACATAAAATTGTGCCCTATTGTCCGCGTTGTGGAACGGCACTTTCTTCGCATGAAGTTGCACAAGGCTATAAGGACGTTAAAGACGTGTCTGTTTTCGTTCGCTTTAAAATAAAGGGAAGGGAAAATGCTTACTTTTTAGCATGGACGACAACGCCTTGGACACTTCCATCTAACGTAGCTCTTTGTATGAATCCAAAAGAGGACTACGCTGAAATTAAAGCAGAGGACGGTAGCGTTTATATTTTGGCTGACGCGCTCGTTCCTTCGCTATTTGAAAATTATGAAAAAATAAGCGTTAAAAAGGGTTCAGAGTACGAATATGCTGAGTACGAACCGCTTTTTGACTACGCTAAAGGCACATTTAAAGAAAAGGCTTATTACGTTGTAAACGACGGATACGTTACGTTAACTGATGGTAGCGGTATAGTTCATATCGCGCCTGCGTTCGGTGAGGACGACGCTAACGTTGGCAGAAAATACAATTTGCCTTTCGTTAAGTTGGTTGACGATAGAGGGAACATGCTCGAATGCACTCGTGAACTTAAAGGCATGTTCGTTAAAGACGCTGACAAAGTTATTATAAAAATGCTAAAAGAAAACGGACTTTTATTCAAAGAACTTCCCTTTGAGCACAGCTATCCATTCTGTTGGCGTTGCGATACACCCTTGCTTTATTATGCTAGAAGCAGTTGGTTTATTAAAATGACGGCTGTTAAAGATAGATTGATTGAAGCAAACAACTCGATTAATTGGATGCCTGAAACTATTAAAAACGGCCGTATGGGTAACTTCTTAGAGAACGTTATTGACTGGGGTCTTTCCAGAGAGCGTTATTGGGGAACACCGCTACCAGTTTGGGTTTGTGAGAAGTGTGGTAAAATTCACGTTATCGGAAGCAAAAAAGAATTGAAAGACCTTTGTGGGATAGAGGGGGATATAGAACTTCATCGTCCGTATATAGACGACTGTACGTTTGCTTGTGAATGTGGAGGTACGTTTAAGCGTGAAAAAGAAGTTATTGACTGCTGGTTTGACTCGGGTTCAATGCCTTTTGCACAATATCATTATCCGTTTGAAAACAAAGAACTATTCGAAAGTCATTTCCCCGCAGATTTTATAAGCGAAGCTATTGACCAAACTCGTGGTTGGTTCTATACGTTGCTTGCAATTTCAACCTTGCTTTTCGATAAAGCACCGTTTAAAAACTGTATCGTTTTAGGTCACGTAAACGACAAAAACGGTATTAAAATGAGTAAGCATAAGGGAAACGTGGTTGACCCGTGGACAATACTTGATAAACAAGGCGCAGATGCTGTGAGATGGTATTTTTACACCGGTTCAGCACCATGGTTGCCCTCAAGATTCTATGAAGAAGCTGTTTCTGAAGCACAAAGAAAGTTTATGGGTACGCTTTGGAATACCTATGCGTTCTTTGTTCTTTATGCAGATATTGATAAATATAATCCTGCTGAGTATAAATTACAAGACTGTAAGTTAACGCTTATGGACAAGTGGGTGCTATCAAAACTTAATTCGCTAGTAAAAACGGTCGACCAAGGTTTGGCATCGTATAATATTTTTGACAGTGCAAGAGCTCTCCAAAGTTTTACCGACGACCTTTCTAACTGGTACGTTCGTCGCGGTAGAGAACGTTATTGGGGACACGATATGGACGAGGATAAGATTGCGGCTTACACAACGCTTTATACTGTACTTGTGACAATGGCAAAGCTTTCCGCTCCGTTCACGCCGTTTATGGCTGAGGCTATTTATCAAAATTTAGTGCCGAACTTCTATAAAGACGCGCCCATGTCAGTTCATCTTTGCAAGTTCCCGTCTGTCGATGAAAGTGTGATAGATACCGAACTTGAAGAAGGAATGCAAAACGTTTTAGATATAGTTGTTTTAGGTAGGTCCTGCAGAAACACTGCCAATATTAAAAACAGACAACCTTTGCAAAAGATTTTTGTTTGCTCGGAAAGAAAAACCGAACTTACCGAAGGACTTTTAGAAATAGCAAAAGACGAACTTAACGTTAAGGAGGTTGAATATCTCCGTGACGCATCACGTTTTGTTTCATATGCTATCAAACCACAACTCAAAACACTTGGACCAAAATATGGTGCTAAACTAGGCAAAGTACGCAAGTTCTTAGAAACTTGCGACGCCAACGCAGTGGTAACTACTGTCAAGAGCGGTGAAGTTTATAAGACTGAATTTGAAGGCGATACTTTCGAGTTTGCACTCGATGACCTCTTGATTTCAACCAACAGTATGGCAGGTTTTATGGCTGCTAGTGACAATGGCATTACAGTCGTTATGGATACTTTGGTAACTGAAGAACTTAAGGTTGAGGGTGATAGAAGAGAACTTATTTCTAAAATTCAATCTATGCGTAAAGAGGCAGGGTTTGAAGTAATAGACAGAATTAACGTTAATTACGTTTGCGATAACCAAGAAATTATAAATGCAATAAATTCTGAAGAACTAAAGAGTGTTGTTCTTGCGGACAACGTAACAGAGGGTTTAGTAGATGGATTTAAAAAAGAATTGGACGTAAACGGTGCGACGTGTACAGTAATTCTTAATAAGGTTAATAAATAATGAGAACTGCTGAATGGAAAGACTACAAAGTTATAGCCACTGGAGACGGTTATAAGTTAGAGAGTTGGAAAGACGTAGTGTTACTTAGGCCAGACCCGCAGGTTATATGGAAGTCCGAAATAAATATGGACGGATACAAGGGGCTTAGCGCAAAGTACGTCCGCAGTGAAACGGGTGGAGGCAGATGGCTTATTAAAGGCAAGATGCCACAGGAATGGACAGTTTCATATAAAGACTTGAAATTCAAAATTAAACCAATGGGTTTTAAACATACGGGGCTGTTTCCCGAACAAGCAGTCAACTGGGACTTGATGACCGATTTAATCAAGAACGCGAATAGAGAAATAAACGTCTTAAATTTGTTTGCGTACACGGGCGGAGCGACAGTTGCGTGCGCTAAAGCTGGTGCAAAGGTGTGTCACGTTGATGCGGCGAAAGGAATGGTTGAACGCGCGGGCGAAAACGTAAGACTGTCAGAAGTCCCAGAGGGAAGAGTTAGATATATAATCGACGACTGTAAAAAGTTCGTGGAAAGAGAAATACGTAGAGGCAAAAAGTACGACGCAATAATAATGGACCCCCCAAGCTATGGGCGTGGGCCAAATGGCGAGATGTGGAAGTTAGAGAATGAACTTTATCCTTTCGTAAAACTTTGCGAACAGGTATTAAGTGATAATCCTCTTTTTGTTTTGATTAACAGTTACACTACAGGACTTCAACCGCAGGTTTTAAAAAATATATTATCGCTTACCATAGGTAAAGGAAGAAAAGGCAAAATTGAGGCTTACGAAGTTGGGCTTAAAACCGAACAAGAAGGCGTGGTTTTACCTTGTGGTAACAGCGGAATATGGATAAACGGAAAATAGAGTTATGGAAGATTTAATTATACTTTATGAAGACAATCATATAATAGTGGTTTTAAAGCCACAAAACGTTCCGTCATGTGAAGATGAGAGTAAGGATGAAAACATGCTCAGTATTATTAAAGAGTATATTCGGGTTACCTACAATAAACAGGGGAACGTTTACTTAGGTTTAGTTCACCGTTTAGACAGACCTACAGGCGGGGTAATGGTTTTTGCAAAGAGTTCAAAAGCCGCGTCAAGACTTTCAGAGCAAATGAGAGAGGGCGATTTTGAAAAAAGATATTATGCCGTTTTAGTGGGTACACCGCGTGAAGAAAAAGCAACGCTTACGCATTACATGAAAAAGAATTCTATAAACAACATGGTGTACGTTTGTCCACCGTCTGTTGCTGGTGCAAAGTTTGCAGAGCTTGAATATGAAGTTTTAGACACTAAAATGGGTCTTTCATTAGCCGACATTAAATTGCACACGGGAAGAAGCCATCAAATTAGGGTGCAGATGAATGCAATTGGTACACCCGTATATGGTGATATGCGTTATGGCGGTGAAAAAGCCAAAAAAGGATATTTGGCACTTTGGGCTTATTATTTGTCGTTTACGCACCCGGTAAGCAAAGAAAGAATGGTGTTTAGAGTTCAACCTCCAAAAGACGTAAATCCTTGGAATAATTTTGAAACAGAAAGAAGTGTGACGATAATAAAACCAAGTTTATAAAAAGCAAAAGCGGTGGAATATCCACCGCTTTTTATATAAATAAACCGAGCAATTTGTAGCCACCTAAAAAAATAAGGATTAGCGGTGGCAAGAACTCGATTTTTGCAAAATGGCGCACAAGCCGTGTTTGGGCAAGACTAACTCCTAAATATATAGCAATTGCATGTGTGATTGCAATCGTTAAAGGAACGTAGAACGCGTTTAGTCCCATAAGAGATAATGAAAGATTTGCAATAGCTCCGTCAAGACCAACAGCAAAACCCGTAATTAACGATTGGATTAAAGGCTTTTTGTCGGTTAAGTTTTTATCTTTGGTGTTGGGGGATAAAAGATTATAAACCCCGATTAATATAAGCAAAAGTCCGCCTAGACAAGCTGTCTTTTCGCTCAATTTGTCTTGAAAAATGACCGTTGCATAGTTGGTGATTAAACACATAACGAAAACAGTTAAAGCAACACCCAAAACTATTTGTATTTTTTTCTTGCAATAAAAAGCTAAAGAAAAACCACATACCAACGAATCTATGCTTACTGTGATTGCTGTTAAAATTAAAAAGTATATCATTAGTATAACCGCCAAGTAAATTAAAAACGTTACTTTATATTATTCATTTCAAAGTTAAAAAGTGAATTGAATGGTCGAAATAAACCGAGTAATTGCGAATTAAATGTCTAAAACTAATATTATTTTTAAAAAACCCTTAAAGTGGATTGACAAATAAATTTATTTTGTGTAAAATATGGTAGATATAGTGTATAATAAGGAGTATAGGGCTTTTATGAAAATGGCTAAATCCTATAAAATTATCATTCTTTTTACAGCGTTTGTAATGTCGCTTGTTTTGGCAATCGGCGGATTAAATTATAACAAGGCAAACGCCGCGTTTAACGCGCCGTCAAGCGCAAGCAGTTTCTTAGAGTTCATTTCTAGTGAAAATGTTGCGTTTAATGAAGAAAGTCTTGACATAACTCTCACGAAATCTTCTGGTAAATTCGGGTTTAAACAACTTGTTATCGACGATTTTGAAATGAGCTTTTCACTTGAAGGTGCTACTTCATTAGCAATGCAACTTTCATATTCTTCTTATTTTGTAAACGGTGCTGAAAAAGATGGCGATTTTGAAACGCTTATTTACAATAAATTTAATATTAACAAAACGGGCGATATAACGCTTGGAATTACCGTAAATAACGACTTACCTGTCGTAACAGTTAATGGACAGATAATTAAAGGGCAAACTGACGATTATTATAAAATCGGCTTTGCTGATAAGCCTGTTGCAAGAATAAGTTTTATTGTGGAAACAGAAAACGAGGCTAAATTTGTACTTAAGTACGTTGACCAAATGCAATCAGACGCTACCCATAGCTACAAGCAAACCTTTGAGTCAAAAGACGGCGTATTAACGGATACAAATACTTATCCTCGCGTAACGTTAGATAAGTCTTTCTTTACTAGAACTGCAAGTGGTGAGAAGAAGATTATTAAGAGCGTATCAAAATTATACTCTCCCACGATTACGGCTTATTCAGTATTAAACAACGTTTCGAATTCGGACTTATACTTTGTTCGTCCTGAGGGTTCTGACGTTCAGTTTAATACCGAAGTGAAAAAACCAAAAAAGATTTTGTTCCCTTCAGTTAGCAACAGCGTTGAATTTGCTGTGACAGCAAACCAACTTGAAGATGGTGAATATATCGAAATTTATGAAGCAAAGGTTATTGACCCTGAAAATAGCACCGATAATACTGCTCCGGTATATGTAAAGAATGAAAAAGCACTTAAAGCATTTAAGCAAGCACTTTCTGAAGCAATAATGGATGATGACCATTTTATCGCTCTCGGAACCGAACTAAATATCCCTTCTTTAGAAGATTTGGTATTTGACGACCAGACCCCATATGAAGATTTATCGGTAATGGTTTATTATAGCAGTGCAACTAAAACTTCTACGAGTGACGAACTAAGTTTTGTCGTAAACGATGCGGGAAATTATTCTTTCTACGTTGTATTTACCGATGCTTCAGGAAATTCAATGGAAGTTACTGATTTTGTTGATGAGGACGGAGACGGCAATCAATATATTGTAGACAAAGACTTAGTATTTACTTTCTATGTAAGTGATAACGCACCCATAAAGGTTATCGCACCGACATCTAAGAGTGTTGGCTTCATCGGTGTTAAGTTTATATCTCCTTCATTTGAAGTAGATGCGAAAGGTTGTAAAACAACGTATAAACTTTACTACAACCCAGATAAGAATGCAACTGTACCTGAATCTCAAGAAGCTTTCGATAAT
>JAZNMA010000116.1:0-36779 GCA_045579345.1 Christensenellaceae bacterium
TCTTTAATAGCACAAAAAAGACGGCATCGCCGTCTTTTTTTTCTTATATTTTAATCAGGAAGTTTCATATCCCCAAACTTTATCCAATTTCTCTTTCTCATAAATTCACTAATTACAATGTTTAATAGAGCAGGAAGAATAAACATTAATAGGAAAATTCCTATAATCCCAAGTGCCCCCGTCGTATTAGTAAGCAAGTCAATAACACCAACTAATCCACTTGTTCCCATTCCTCCACCGTTATGAGTACATTTAAGCATAAAGACACAAGTAGAAAGCGGACCGAGTATAGCACTTGAAATTATCATTGGTAACATTATAACGGGCTTTTTCATTATATTTGGAATTTGAAGCATACTTGTTCCTAATCCTTGAGCAATTACACCGCCAAATCCGTTTTCACGATAACTTGCCACAGCAAAGCCAACCATATGACAAGCACAACCAACCGTTGCCGCACCACCTGCTATTAACATATAATTTGCATTCTCTCCACCTGCCTCAACAACCGACTTAGCAACGGCAATCCAAATGGCTGCGGATGAAGTTGGCATAGTTAACAATATCCCCATTACCACCGAAACGATAATCCCCATAAAGAAAGGTGTAATTTTAGTAGCTTCAGCAATTAAAACGCCAAGTTGGTCAACCAACCAAATAAAAGGCGCTGCAACAAAAACACCTATAAATGAGAGCAACATTGCACCTAATGGAATTAAGATTATGTCTAATTTAGTCTTTCCTGCATATAACTCAACTATTTCTATAATAAACATAGTTACTACGTAAGCACCGATGGGATTACCTGGCACGCCAAACGTGATTGACACAAAAGGTGTTTTCACCAACGGGAAAAGCGCGCCCATAAATGAGCCAAAAAGCAACTTGTCAGCAAAAGCGCCAATAAACCCAGCAACACCTGCAGTAAACACAAGTAATTTATTCTTGCCCAATGCGTGTGCGATTCCGACACCTATTCCAGCTCCCATAAGAGTTTTAGCCATACTAGCAATAAAATAAAGTGTGTCAGTGAAAAAATTATTAAAATGTAATACATTTTGCAACAAATCTTTGGCAATAGTCGCTAAAATCGTACCCGCAATAAGCGTTACAAAAAGCCCCTGCGCCATGCCGGAAAACGCTGTAATAAAATAGCGTTTAGGCATTGATTTTAAGTAGTGAACAGCTTTTTGTTTACAAGTCAATTTTTCTTCTGTCATAATTCTATCTCCGTTAATTTATTATCTACTTGGTCACACGACGTTAAATAGTATTTTACACCATTTTTAATTACAATTTTGTCTGCGCGCACGTTTTTACCATGCAAATGTCCGTAAACCACGGCATCAACACCGTTACTTTCAAATATTTCAGTAAATAAATTATTTTCCCTGTGTACGTTAAAAGGTGGATAGTGAATTAACGCAATCATTTTATCCCCTTCTTGTTTAATCTTGTTTGCACTTGCAAGCGACAATTTCAATCGTTCTGTCTCTCTTAAATAAATCTTATTATCCTGCTGTGTAAACTCAGGCGAGCCTGGAACACACCAACATCTCGACCCACATATAACGATATTGCTAAAACGTACACTATCGTTCTGAAGAGCAAAACAATTTTCTGGTAAAACATCTCTAACCTTACCTATACCGCTCCACCAATAATCGTGATTGCCTTTAATGAAAACTTTTTTACCTTTAAGATTGGCAAGCGTTAAAATATCGCGCTGTGCCTCCTCTATAGTCATTGCCCAACTAATATCCCCTCCAATCAAGACAATGTCGTCATCGGTTACCTTTTTATTCCAATCTTCGTGAATTTTATCTAAATATCCAATCCAATTCCCCCCAAAAACATCCATAGGCTTATTGGTACACGTAGATATATGTAAATCACTTATTGCATAAATTTTCATAAAAAAATATTAGCATATTAATAAATTAAATGCAAGTATTTAACTACAATATTATAAAAAAAACCGCTCTAAAAAAAGCGGTTTTTAGATATATTAATAATTTATTATTCTGGATACATGGGAAGCTCAAAAAATCCTGCGCAAACTTCTTGTGTATATTCTTGACAAGGCGGAATTGCAGCATATCCGTAAGACGGAATAAGCAGTTCTACCTCCATAACAATCTTTAATATAATAGACACACAAGCATCAATTGTAAATTGATTTTCACCAGTATACTCGCCTTGAGTAGATACAAGAGATACGAGTGCTTCAACGTTATAAGGCATAATTGATGCTGACGGAATATTTAATATTACGTCTTTTGTCACGGTCACAGTAGAAACAGCTGTGCCTTCAACTCCGTTTGCATCCGTATAAGCTACGGAAACCGGGATTGTTATTAATGCTCTAACTCTTGCACAATTAGGTCTTTCAGAAAGCGGTTCTACTGTTAAGTTTGAAATTACACCTTGTGACACGGTGCTTTTCGCGCTGATAAACGTCAAGGGATATGTAGGATTCGATGGTGTTAAATTAGTTATATCTAGCACTATTCCAGTCAACTGACTTTGTTGCATACAAGCGTCAAAAACTTTTTTAGCTTGAATACAAACTTTTTCACCGAGACCGTTAAGTGGATTTCCGCTTATTTGACCTGGACATCTGTCCGATTGAAAATTACAGAAAAACGACATTTTATCCTCCAAAAATTCTTCTATTTCAATATATGCCGTTTGACTGACTTTATGCTACAAAAAATAAAAGCGATGAAAAATCACCGCTTTTAACCATGATATTACAAATATTAATAATTATAGCCCAACTCAATAGCTTTTATGTTATTTGCAAGTAATTCCGCCTTTTTTGCAGGAACCATCTCTTTTAAACTAGTTTTAACCTGCTCTAAGGTCAATACTTTTGTTTCTTTTATAACCTTTCCCATTATAATCATGTTTGCAAGGCCGTTCAAACCATTGTCACTTGCAAGTTTTGTCGCTGGTATACCTACCGTAACAATATCGCTTCTAGTTTCAGTCTTATTAATCAATGAACTGTCATAAATAACGAATCCGTCTTTTTCAGTTTCATTATAATATTTTTCTAAAGAAGGAAGATTCATTGCGACTAAAACGTCTGGCTTATCAACTATCGGCGAGCCGATGGGTGTGTCACTAATAGTGACGCTACAGTTGGCTGTGCCTCCACGCATTTCTGGACCGTATGATGGCAACCAACTAACTTCTTTATCAGCTTTTAAACCTGTAAACGCTAAAGCTTTACCTGCAAAAAGTATACCTTGTCCACCAAATCCGGCGATAAGGATTTTAGTAGTCTTACTCATTACTTTTCCTCCTTATACTTATCTTTATAAAGCCCTAACGGATAGTAAGTTTCCATATTTTCATCTAGCCATTTAAGCGCATCTTTAGGTGTCAAACCCCAGTTAGTGGGACAAGTTGACAACACTTCCACTAGAGAAAATCCTTTCCCTTCAATCTGATTTTGGAAAGCATGTTTAATTGCTTGTTTTGCTTTTTTAATGTTCTTTATATTGTTTACAGCTACCCTTTCAAGATAAGTCGCACCATCAACTTGTGAAAGCATTTCGCATACTTTTACAGGATAACCAACCACGGTTACATCTCTTCCATAAGGCGAAGTTTGTGTTACTTGATTAGGTAAAGTAGTAGGAGCCATCTGACCACCCGTCATACCATAAATCGCGTTATTTACAAATATTACGGTAATATTTTCGCCTCTTGCCGCAGAATGGACTGTCTCAGCCGTACCGATAGCAGCTAGGTCACCATCCCCTTGATATGTAAATACAACGTTGTCGGGGTTTGCACGCTTTGCACCTGTCGCAACAGCCGGTGCTCTGCCGTGTGCTGCTTGAATCATATCACAATTAAAATAATTATAGGAGAAAACTGAACAACCAACTGATGCTATGCCTACAGTCTTTCCAGTCACGCCCAATTCTTCGAGCACTTCGGCTACTAAACGGTGGATTATACCGTGTGTACAGCCCGGGCAGTAGTGCAACTGATTGTCTGTTAAACCTTTGGTTTTTTCAAATACTACCATTCTTTTGCTTCTCCTTTTTCAATTTCTTTTATCTTACCTAGAACTTCGTCGGGTGTCATTATAACGCCACCGGTTCTACCATAAAAATATACGGGTTTAGAACAGTTAATTGCGAGTTTAACGTCATCAACCATTTGTCCCATATTAAGTTCAACCGACAAGAAAGACTTTACTTTGCTTGCGGCTTTCTTAAGTGCGTCCTTAGGGAACGGCCACAAGGTAATAGGACGAATCATTCCCACTTTAATTCCTTGTTTTCTTGCTTCTAAGATTGCATTTTTAGAAACACGCGCAGCTATACCGAAAGATACAACGCAAATCTCAGCATCATCCATCATAAACTCTTCAAACATTACTTCGTCGCGTTCAACAATCTTATAACGCTCGTATCTAGAAATGTTCCATTCTTCTAATTGCGTTGCGTTTAATGATAATGAATTTACTACGTTTCTACCTTCGTGAGTATCTCTACCTGTTGTTGCCCAAGGCTTATCGTATTCTTTCACCTCGCCCAACTCTAAACTTACAGGTTCCATCATTTGTCCCATAGTTCCGTCGGCAAGTATCATAGTTTGCATTCTATATTTATCAGCAAGGTCAAAACCTTTAAATGTTAAATCAACCATTTCTTGAATTGACGCTGGCGCTAGAACTATTAATTTATAGTCGCCGTGTCCACCGCCTTTAAGTGCTTGAAAATAATCAGATTGTGATGGTTGAATTCCACCGAGTCCCGGTCCACCGCGTTGAACGTTTACGATAAGCGCAGGAAGTTCACAACCTGCCAAGTATGAAATCCCCTCGCTTTTTAACGATATTCCTGGACTTGAACTACTGGTCATAACTCTTTTGCCACATGCGGAAACACCGATAACCATATTTATTGCAGCTATTTCAGATTCCGCTTGAAGGAATGTTCCACCTACTTTAGGCATACGTTTAGCCATATAGGCTGCAACTTCCGTCTGTGGTGTAATTGGATAACCAAAGTAGTATTTGCAACCAGCCATAATTGCTGCTTCCGCCAACGCCTCATTACCTTTCATTAATACTTTTTCTGCCATAATTCACCTCTACTTTTCCACCGTAATTACCGTGTCTGGACACATTGTTGCGCAAAATGCACACGCAATACATTTTTCCTGTTCAGTAATAGTTGCGGGATGGTAACCTTTTGCATTAATTTTGTCATTAGAGAGCGCTATGATTTGCTTTGGACAAACCGTTTCGCAAAGTCCGCAACCTTTACAACGCTCCACGTCAAATGTAACTTTTGCCATATTTTCTCCTTTTACAACCAATCACCGTATTTTATCGGCTCAATCGGTAGTATTTTCTTTAATTTTATTATCTCTCCAGCAATTAAATCTTTCCTTACTGCTGTAAATTTTACAGGTAAATTCAAGGCTAAAGACACCTCTTTAATAAAATTTAATCCGTCAAGAATTGTCTTTTCATCTGTTTCTGTTCCGAGGTTAGTATTGTTTACAATCCCCGTAAAAGGAATTTTACTTGTTCTTTCAATTTCCTCTTTAATAGCTAAAACGCCTTGTATATCACTAGTTTCCGGACGAAATTTATTAACAACAAGTAAAGCATCGTAGTTATTTTCTTGTTTGATTTTATCTGAAAACCTGCCCAGCGCGAGCGCGCCTCTGTCATCACCGCCAATATCTGCAACTGCAAATCTAGATTTATCATCAACCATTTTATAAGACTTTGCATTCATTGCAGGTAAATCAACGTTTGTTTCTGCAAAAGGCGAAACAACAAGCTCTACCCCAAACTTTGTTAATGTGCTTTCCGCATCTACCGTTCTAAAGTATGGGTTAACAATATCAAGGTCGTAAATACTTACCGCCTTATTGTTTTTGGCAAGTGCTACGGCGTAATTTACAGCAACGAAAGTTTTCCCACTGCCATAATGCCCCATAAACAAAGTTATACGTTTATCAAACATTAAATTTTCACCTTCAAACACCAACCGCGTTCATCAGGACGTTTACCCCATTGAATCCCGGTAAGTTCGTCGTAAAGTTTTTGGGTAAGTTCACCTATACGGTTATCAGATACAACGTAATCTTTATCTTTATAGAACAAATGTCCAATAGGAGAAATTACTGCGGCAGTACCCGTACCCCAAGCTTCTTCTAAAGAGCCGTCCTCAGCCGCTTTTATTAGCTCGTCAACTGATAACAATCTTTCGGTAACCTTGTATCCCCATTCTTTAAGTATTTGCAAGCTAGATTTTCTGGTTATACCTGGGAGAACAGAACCTGTAAGCGCAGGGGTAATTATTTCACCGTTAATTTTAAACATAACGTTCATTGCGCCAACTTCTTCAATATATTTTCTCTCAACACCATCCAGCCAAAGCACTTGAGAAAAGCCTTTTTCCGCAGCACGTTTGCCAGCTCTTAAACTTGCAGCGTAGTTTCCTCCGCATTTAGCATAACCTGTACCACCCCTAACAGCTCTAACGTCCTCACTTTCAATACTGATTTTAACGGGATTTAATCCTTCTGCATAGTAGTTTCCTACAGGACAAAGTATAATCACAAAAGTCGCGTTATGCACTGCGTGAACGCCTAAAGATTCGTCATTTCCGAACATAAAAGGACGTATATATAAGGACGTACCAGGCTTATCCGGAATCCATGAATAATCAATATTAATAAGTTCTGTAAGTGCTTTAATTGTAAATTCTTCATCGAGAGTCGGCAAACAAAGTCTTTCTGCAGAATCGTTCATCCTTTTTACGTTTTCAATAGGACGGAACATTTGATACCCATCAGCCGTTTTATATGCCTTCATTCCTTCGAAAATTTCCGCACCATAATGAAGAACAGTTGAAGCTGGATGTATAGGAATATAATCAAAAGGAACTATTCTCGCGTCGTGCCAACCTTTTTCTTGGTTATATTCCATAACAAACATATGGTCTGTAAAATACTTACCAAAACCGAGATTAGAAAAGTCTGGTTTTTCTTTAAGCGTCTTAGATTTTACAATTTTAATTTCTTGCATATCAAACCTCTTTATTTTAAATTCTTTATTTTTTCTATAGCATCTTCACGCATTTTATATTTTAATATCTTGCCCGCCGCGTTCATGGGAAATTCCTTAACAAAAACAAAGTATCTAGGAACTTTATGCTTTGCCATGTGTTCATTCCCGTACTCACGCATTTCATTCTCGTCAGAGCTTTCGCCTTTATTGAGTATAATGTATGCGCAAGCCTCTTCTCCGTATCGCTGGTCTGGAACGCCAACGACTTGAACGTCTTTAACTTTTTTATGAGTTAAATAAAACTCTTCGATTTCTCTAGGATAAAGATTTTCCCCACCGCGGATAATCATGTCTTTTAGCCTACCAGTCACTTTGTAATATCCATCAGGCGTTCTACAACAAATGTCACCACTATGTAACCAGCCTTCTGAATCAATAGTTTGTTCGGTAGCTTTTGGCATTTTATAATACCCTTTCATAATATTGTATCCACGTGCAACAAATTCACCATTTTCGCCGTCAGGAAGTTCTTCTCCAGTCTCAGGATTAATTATCTTACATTCAACGCCAGGGAAAGCCGTACCGACAGTTTCTACACGATGGTCTATATCTTCATTAACTTCACCCATAGTGCAACCGGGCGATGCCTCCGTTTGACCATAAACACTAATGATTTCTTTCATATTCATTTCTTGTGCCGCACGACGCATAAGTTCTGGCGGACAGTTTGCTCCTGCCATAATACCCGTCCTTATATGCGAAAAATCCGTTTTAGCAAAATCGGCGTGATTAAACATGGCGATAAACATAGTTGGGACACCGTTAAAGCAAGTGATTTTTTCATCTGTGATACAAGCAAGTGATGATTTGGGCGAAAAATACGGCATAGGACAAATAGTTCCTCCATGTGTCATAAGATTAGTCATTGAAAGCACCATACCGAAACAGTGGAACATTGGAACTTGAATCATCATTCTGTCCGCTGTTGATATATCCATTCTATCCCCAATTATCTTGCCATTATTGACAATATTCCTATGCGTCAACATTACGCCCTTAGGAAATCCGGTCGTCCCCGAAGTATACTGCATATTACATACGTCGTCAGCCTTAACTTTAGACGCTCTTCTTCTAACCTCTTCTTGTGGAACAAGTTTAGAACGCTCCATGAATTCCTTCCACTCTAAGCAGCCGTCCATCTCAAACCCAACTGTTATTACATTGCGCAAAAAAGGCAACTTTTTAGAATATAAAGGCGTTCCCGCTTCAATATTTTTAAGTTCTGGACACAGTTCTTCTATAATTTCCTTATAATTAGAATCTTTACAGCTATCAATCATAACAAGCGTATGCGTGTCTGATTGCCTTAATAGATACTCCGCCTCGTGAATTTTATAAGCAGTATTAACAGTGACTAATACAGCACCGATTTTAACTGATGCCCAAAAGGTTAAAAACCATTGAGGAACGTTAGTTGCCCAAATTGCGACGTGATGACCAGCCTCAACGCCTAAAGAGATTAATGCTGCTGCAACTCTATCCACTTCATCTCTAAACTGCGAGTAGGTTCTAGTATAATCAAGCGTCGTATACTTAAATGCATACTGGTCGGGATAGCTTTCAACCATTTGGTCAAGCACGTCCGAAAAAGTAAGGTCTAACACGTCGTACTTCTTCCATGGATGAGTACCTGTTTTTGCTCGATTGTAATAAACTGGTTTTGCGCAAACCTTCTCAACGTTAGTTGATAAATAACTTTTAAAATGTGTTAATAAAATATCTGATGAAGTAATATCGCTCGATTCCATAACCGAAACAAAGCCATCATAATTAAGAGAACGGAGTGCATTCACAAAATCAACTACCGGCAATTCGCCATCACCTATTATGACGTTACTATCCGACTTTTTATCACCTATTCTAACGTAAGATATGTATGCGCCTAAAGTTTGGATAGTTTTATCTGCAGTTTCTTTAGCCGTAAAATAAGTTTCTCGTACGTTCCAACAAACCTTAAGACACGCTGTACCGAACAAGTTAATAACTTCCAAAATCTTTTCGGTATTAACAAGAGGCCCAGTAGTTTCAAAAAGTATGGAAATGCCATTGCTTTCAGCAAGGGCGATTGCAGGAGACAATACTTTTTTTAAAGTTACGTCGTCAAGCATTTCACTAAAAGTTATTATTATATTTGAAATCGACGCAAGCGTAGCATATTCTACATACCTACACAATTGTTCTTGCGAAGTATTGCAGTTAATTGCTTGAGGAAAGGTTATTGCTGGTATACTTATACGTCTATTTACTAACTTCCTTTTAGCATCAGGTGTAACTGACGAACGAAAAATGCTATCAGTATGACTAACTACTTCGTTTTCAACATCGGATATTTCCACACCGTCGTATCCGTAACTTTGTACTATATTACATAAATCTATAAAACTTGTCGATTTGACAAATTTATCTAGAAAGGCAAACTTCATATCAGTTTTCCTCGTAAACTATTTTATTGAGCGCATTAATATATGCGCGAATACATGCCCCGACAATGTCGGTAGACACTCCGTTACCTGGATAAAGCTTTCCATCCGCTCTCAAACGAATCAACGATGAGCCAACCGCACCTCTTCCCTTAGTAACAGCGTGCACCTGAAAATCATCAAGCTCGTAATGATGCCCTATTACCTGCTCAATAGCATGGAAAGCCGCGTCAATAGGTCCGTCTCCAGTAGAAACGCCAGTAAACTTTTCCCCGTCTTTTTCTAAAGTAACGTTCGCAGTTGCAGGTATAATGTTTCCGCTATTAACCACGTAATTTATTAGATGATACGTGGAGGGTACTTGCATTGCCGTACTAGCAACCACAGCCTCCAACTCTTTTGTGTCAATAGATTCTTTTTTTGCAGTAAGTTTTTTCACTTCATCAAAAACTTTACCCATATCAGAATCGGAGAGTTCATAGCCTAATTGCTTTATTATTTGACTAATCTCTTTAACCGTTGCCGTGCTATAAATCAAACCGGAAATTTTAGTATTATTTTCCTCGTCTACCACGCTTTCGGAAACGTTATTTATTATAGTAGAAACACTTTTTACGTTAGCAACGTCAACCGCACATTCTGCATTTAAAACATTTTTCTTTGCCCTAAAGACGTCCGCAATAGTTGAAAGCGAAAGATATTCGCCATTAATTGAAGTTTTTATACCGTCTGCACCTGCCTCAATACTCTTAATAGCACATGCAACAGCCATTGAAAAAGCGTTAGATGGTTGTACGAAAACTTTAATGTCACAACAATCTTTAATGCTTTTTACCAAATTAAAATAATCTTCAGGGAAGAATTCACCAGAATCGTCACAAACAGTAATGCTGTTAACCCCTATTTCATAAACAGCTTTAGCAAGCTCTTCAACAAAGCCTTTTTCCGCTCTAAAAGCGTCTTTTGCAACAAACTCAACGCAGTTACAAAGTTTATTCGCCTTTATGCAAAGTTCAATTATTTTTTCTTGCATAGCCGGAGCTTTTAAATGATAAAAATATTCCATTTGCGCTGTAGAAATAGGCATAATTACTTGTAAGCAAGCATTATTCGCATTTTTAACACATTCTTCAACTACATTAAGATTATCTCCGTTTCCAATCGGAATTTTTACCGTAGCATTTTTAATTGCAGACGCAATCGTACGATAAATAACCTCGCTTTCTTTTGAATTCGTTAACACTGGTAATTCTATAGCATCGATAAAAAGTGAGTCTAATTTTTCCGCAATAGCTAGCTTTTCCCTAAAGGTTAAAGACACACCTTGCTCTTCCATCGCTTTTAGTGTAAAATCTGATACAGTAATTTTTTTCATAAAACTCTCCTTAACTATAATCTTAAAGATAAAAAAAGCCCGACTAAAAAGTCAGGGACGATTAATAACCGTGGTACCACCCGAATTGTCGCAAAAAAGCGACCACTCTTTAAGTCTTTAACGGGACCAACCGTAAATAACTACTCTCATCACCTGTTACTGCCTAAAATTTAGCCGTTATCACTAAAATTTTACACCATACTTCTGTTGAAGTGACAAAACACGTCAGTATCACTACGTTTTATAATGAATTAACCGTATCCTTAAACATTATATAATGCAAGCGAAATTTTGTCAAGTAAATGAGTTGTATTCGGTTGGGTTTTAAAACAAAAAATCCCGAACTAAACGTTCAGGACGATTCTTACCGTGTTACCACCCGAATTATTGCAAATTGCAATCACTCATTTACCTTTAACGGAGTTAGCCGTAAACAATTACTATGATTTCGTCGTTTCCGCTCTGGAATGAGTAACGAATTATGACGCATTGACTTTCACCACCCGCCAACTCTCTAAATTATCAATATTTCGTCTGTTTCCGTCACAGCGTTTTATCATTTTTGATAATTATAGCATTCCAACTAAACTCCGTCAAGTATTTTTTACACTGAATTTAAATTTTTAACAATTTTTTTAAATTTAAAGAAAACACCATTTCTCTTTCTTTTTCAGAAAGTTTTATTCTATTAAAACGCTCTATTTCCCCCGTAGCGTCCCACATTGGAAAATCTGTAGCAAAAAAGAACTTTTCCGCGCCTAGCATACTTATTATTTCCCTTGCCTTTTCTGGCGAAATAAACGCAAGCGATGAACAAGTGTCGAAATAAACGTTTTTTAACCCTATGTATAATGGAGCATCATCCCAACAACGATACCCGCCAAAATGGGCAGATATAAAGTTTACTTCCGGGTACTTTTTAGCCATTTTAACAAGTCTTGCTGGTTTAGAATAATCATAACGGTCATCACCAACGTGTAAAAGTATAGGAAGCCTATTCCCTATTATTTTATAAAATTTTTCAGCATTACTACCGTCGATATAAAACTTTTGAAAGTCAGGGTGCAATTTAACACCTTTAAAACCTTTTTTTATACACAATTCAACTTCTTCTTTTATTTCCTCTTCAGTTAAATCTTGGTGCAAGGTCATAAACCCAATAAACTCTTTATGTTTTTCCATTTCTAGGGAAATAAACTCATTTATTGAATGCACTTGATGAGCTGTTGTCGCCACCGAATGCACAATATATTTTGATATACCCGCACGCTTTCCGTCCTCTAACAATCTTTCAGTCGTACCTGCCGACATCTCCATTTCAATGTCATAAAAACGGCCGATTGCTTCTGTTGCTTTCTCAGCTATTTTATCAGGATAAATGTGTACGTGTGCGTCTATAATTTCCATTCTAGTTCTCCTATTGTTTGTTTACGTATCTTTTTAAATACGTTAAATCTAATTTCCATTCAGGCACGAGATTTCTCTCCTTATGCAATAAAATTGCTTGTCCTAATACCTTTCTAAACTCCGCATAATTGCAATTATTTACTTTCATAAAATGCTTTTCTGCGCGTTCTTCATTTCCTTTTAATTGTGTATATCCAATATGAATCACGCTGTGACAATCTTTACAAACAGCTATAATATCCTCAAGTTTCTGGACTCCATTTTCTATATCGTAACTCCACCGCTCATGCGCATCCAATCTATCAGTTTTTTTACCACAAATCATGCATTTTCCGCCCGCACGCTCTTTTGCCTCGCTTTTTAAAAAATTCCACTCTTTTGCAGATAAAATGGAGCGCAAATTAGAATACCAACAACCGTCCGGAACCAATTCAAAATCAAGTTTCATCAACATATTTACGCCACCCTACTGTCATGACAGACAAGGTATATTATTTGATACTCTTGTGCTAATTTTTTAATAAGCTCAAGTGCGCTTTTTAGTTTTTTGTCGTCAAGATTATAAAATGGGTCGTCTAATATTATAAAAGGTTTTTCGCCGGTAAAAAGCACGTCCGTCAAAGCAAAACGTTTGCATATTTCAAATAAATTTTGATATCCTTTGCTATAGTAATCTACCGTCTTTTGCACACCCGTCTCGTCTATGGTAACATTTAAGTCAATATCAATTTGCACATTTTTTTGCACGTCGGAAATATACTTATAATATTTACTTAAACTTTCTTGTAACGGTGCGCGATACTTGGTTTTTAAATTCTCGTCAGCTATTTTTAAAAACCTATATGCATGCGTTAAAATTTTATATTCTTCTTCGCTTTGATTAATTTTTTCAGCAAGCTCTGCTTTTTTGCTTTCTAAATCAGGAAAAGTGTTTGCAATATCTTCGTGCATCTTCAATTTTGCTCTATTATTTGCAAGCTCAATACTCTTTTTAGTATATAAGTCTTGAGTTTCTTTAAGTTTTATATTAAGATTTGCAACGCTTTCAGTTTCAAATTTAAGAATCTTGAAATCATTCAAACTTTTTTCAATTTCACTTATTTCCGCTCTTACCGATTCTAAGTCTTTTAGTAATCCATCTCTCGCCACCAAAAGCTTTAATAAATAATCTAATGCCCCACCAACCTCATAAACGTAGCTTAGATTAAATGCTGAGACAAAATCTTCCGTATAACTACTAAGCATTATTGATGTGTTTTCTAATTCTATTATTTCCTTGTTTTTTTCATCAATAAGCGACTGATAAAATGTATTTTCTTTATTCCTTTTGTTTATAATATCAACAAATAGTTTTCCAACTAAAATAGTGACGAAAGCACATAAAACGCCCCAACCCACAATCTGTTTAACACCAAGAGTCAAAATTAAAATCAGCCCTAATAATATTCCTATTGAGCATAGCGAATAATAAACAACGTCAGCGACCTTGTTTGATTTTTTACTATCTTTTTGTGATTTTTCGTTGATTAAAAGTAAGTCGCGCTTAAGCGAGTTAACCCTCTCTTCTATTTTTTCTTTTTCTAAGAGCTTTTCTTTACAAGCGATAATTTCTTGCTCGGTTGTGTTTTTGCCATTTAAAATTTCATCTATTCCTATTAATTTTTGTTGAATTTCATCTTTTTTAGCATTCAATTTTTCGTAAGCATCTTTTTTAATTTTTACCGCTTCAATTTTACCAGCTATGCCTACTTTATCTGCTAATCCCTTTGCGGTGTTTTGAAGCACAATCACTTCTTTTTCAAGAACGTCAATTTCTTGTTTTAACCGAGCCAGAGTAATTACAGAATTATTCACTTTGGCTATTTGCTCATCAATGCTAAAAACCTCTCTTTTTAAATCGGAAATTATTCCTTTATCCCCACGATATTTATATTTTTTTGCTTTTTCTTCAATTCTAGAAAGAGCAAGGTCAAAAGCTTTAGAATCTTGAATTTCACATACTGAATTAAATTTAGCGGTAATGCTAGAATTACTCTTAGCTTCAAATTCTTTTTGAGCAAGATAAGTTGTCGAAAGAAACCCCTCCTCATCAATCTCGAAAATTCGCTTACCTAGATTTTCAGTGTTTTGATAAGGCTTTCCCGTCGCCACGTCGTATAATGCAACTTGGTCCTCTGTTTCTTTTTGCCCGAAAAAGCGTTCTATTTTGTACTGTTTTCCGCCCCACTCAAACCAAACTGCTCCGCCAAACTTTTCCGTAGAATTCCACGGTTTATATTTTAACCTATCGTTTTCACTAACGCTTCGCTTATTTCCGCTTATACCATAGAACATAACCTTAATAAAAGTGGCTAACGTGCTTTTTCCCCACCCGTTATCTTCTTTTATAGTATTTAACCCACTATTAAAGTCATAAGTAAAATCCTTAAGTTTTCCGAATGACGAAATATAGCATTTAACTAATTTCACTTAAAAATCCTCCCCTTTTAGAGCGTTAATACCACACATTATTATTTTACTTTTTTCTTCACTTGTCAAATCGCTTTCCCAAACCGCGCGAACAAATTCCCCCCTTACGCTTTTATCCGTCAAATAATCCTCGGGGGATATTTTCAGTTCAGTTTTATCATATACCTTAGCAAAAAAGAAATTCTCGTTTAGTCTTAAGGAAAGTCCTTCTTTATCAACGTCAAAATTAGTATCGTGACTTCCCTTTAATATAACTTTAATCAGACTACTTTTATCAATTTTGTCCTCCAACAAGCTAACTATATCGTTTTTTGCCTCAACCCAAGTTGCTTTATTTGTCACATCATACTCAAACTCATGTAAGACTCTAGATGAAAACACAATAAATTCTTCTCTAACAGTTTTTCCTTCAATATTAATTAAAAAGAATCCCTTTTCTCCAAGCTCGTCAAATCCGCGGCCATCCAAACATCCAGAATATGCATATTTGCCTCGCATATCTAATTTGCCAATAATTTTTTCATGGATATGACCTAGAGCAAGATAGTCAATGTTTTTATCCTTTAATTTTGGCAAGCTTATTTTTTCTGCCTTTTCTGAACTTATATAATCTGCAATCTGCCCATGCATCACAACTATATTTACGTCAGATTCCGAAAGATATAAATTATCGTACACAGTTTGTGCGTTTAGCGGACTCAACTTTATACTACTTATTACAACGCCATCGTAAACAAATTTAGTCCAATCATCTAAAACAACTTTAAAATTATCAGGCAATTTATCTTGACTTTCAATAAAGTTCTCATCGTCATGATTACCCGAAAGATAAATAAAATCCACGTTTGGTGCTTGTTTTACCGCCTGCAAAATTCTTTCTTTAGTCTTAACGGTTACTCTCTTAGTGTCAAACATGTCGCCAGCAATTATTACCGCAGTAACGCTATTTAGTTTTGCAAATTCAACAAGCCTCTCAAAAGTGCGAACAATTTCTTCCCTTCTAATTTTCGATTTTTCTGTAGGTAAGGTTTCTATTTTAGAATCAAGATGCAAATCCGCACAATGAATAAATTTCATTCTTTCACCCTCTTTTATTACTTCTATTTATTATATATCATTTATTTAAATAAGTAAAGTTAAAAATAAACCCTTGCAAATTTTCGCAAGGGTTTTTATTCAATATTATCCATACATTTTTTGTTTTCTACTTTTTTTCTGCGCAAATTAAATTTGTATAATGAATGTAGCTTTGGAAGATTATACCGAAGTATAAATAGTGGTAAAAGATTTAATACTGTGTTTACTATAGCAACAGGAACACCAAAACACAAAAAATATTTTAATGGAAATAAAAAAACTACTAAATATCCGAACACAATGCAAGCGATATGTACAACTATTCCGTAATTTGCTTCAACAATATATCTACTAACGTATTCATTATTAGTCGGGTCTAATATTTTATTTTTTCTAAAATTAGTAACCGCACCGAGTTCTAGTACTTTTTCTTTCCATTTTTTTATGCCAATTTTTTCATAAAACCGACACTCTGCCTTTTTACCGATAAACCACTTTTTATCTACGTTAAACCATTTTTTTGGCATTAGCCATCTTACGATAGTTGCAAATATTGAATCAATAATAATTTCAGCTATTGTTGAAACCACTACTGCTACTATTATATACCACAATTCAAAGCCATAAATAGGTTTTGCAACAATAAAATCAACGGCGGATATTATTGCCATACATATTAATATAGTTAAGTAATACATAATATTTCCTTTTAGTACGTCAAGGGTATATCATAAACTTTTTCATACAGTTCTTTCCACACCCTATAGTTTTCCGCTCTTAAAAACTCGACGTTTTCCTTATCATTTAATTCCTTTTTAGGATATAATGCGGGCAAAAACCAAATGGTATAGGCTTTAATATTAAATCCGTCTTTATCGATTCTTTCAGTATCTTCCATTGTTATAAACGAAGGAATAATCGGCACCGAATTTTTAACGGCCAACTTAAACGCACCAATTTTCATAGGACGCGGTTTTCTATAATTCCACCACATCGCTTGTTCGGGGTAAATTAATATTTTTTCACCACGTGTAAGCAACGTAGAAACGGCTTTCATAAATTTTTTCATCGTCTCTAAATTGCTACTTAAGGGCAAAGTGTTGCAATGGCGGAAGAAAAAACCGAAAAGTCCTTTAAAATTTGTATAATTGCCCTCTCTGATAACTTTATATAGTTGGTGACCTTTAGGCAGTTCGTCTCTTATTGCGCGATATATAGCATAATTATCATAAACGCTGAAATGATTACATGTAATTATAGCACCACTTTTTACAGCTTTATAATTTTCCAAACCGATTATATCTTTTATAACAAAATCGCCATTTTTAATTTCTTTTTCATAAAATTTTACAGCTGCTATATTGGCTATTTTTGTATAAATCTTAGTGGAAAACTTTTCCCCAAGATAGTCAACCTCATTAGGCATAAGTGTAATAGTTTTCGGGTCGTCCTCTACGTCTTTATCCCACAAACCTTGCTTTTCATATTCGCTTATTCTTTCTAAAATTTTTAATCT
Source organism: Christensenellaceae bacterium (assembly GCA_045579345.1). Taxonomy (GTDB): domain Bacteria; phylum Bacillota; class Clostridia; order Christensenellales; family Borkfalkiaceae; genus UBA1259. The sequence continues at coordinate 17,379 of JAZNMA010000116.1, forward strand.
ATATTCCGACTTCATTTTAATCCAAAATAAAAGTTTTGTAATTTTCTTTACCTTCAATATACCTTTTAGCAGTTTTTTGAAGTTCTATAAAACCCTTCTCGTCATTCTTAATTTGTTCAGCTGAAAAATTATCGCGTGTATTTATTAAGTCTTGATAATAAGGCGTCTTTTTGGCATACTTCCAAAAATAATCCTCATATCTAACCCCTTTATAGTGCCAAGGCTTAAAATTAAGTTTATAATGTATTAGCTTAACCTTATCTTCATCAAAAGGATTAATTTCTTCAGGAAACGGTGTTTTATTCCAACCTATGTCGGCATATTTGATTTTATCTTTACATAACACGTTTAAATAATCTTGGTCTGGCGCGACTTCGAACTTATGCCTATGCATAAGCTTAATAAATCTTTCTTCGATTTTTTCTTTTTTATACTCTTTTGTGTTTATTAACAAAAGTCCAGAATTAAAATAATTTTTTCTATCAAGACCTAAAAATTGCTCCGAGTAATTGCCAAATATATTCATTACCGTCATCGTCTCTTCATGCACCGCTATAAAAATATTGTCGCCAATATCTTGATTATAAAGATTAGCAATGTCTTCTAAAACAACTACGTCACAGTCAACGTATAAGATTTTATCGTATTGCGGAAACAAATCTGGAATGAATATTCTATAATAAATCGCTTTTGTATAGTAATCACGTAAGTGAATTTTATCTTTACTTATCTTATCCATTCTTTCTGCAACGTTTACATACTTAACTTCCATAATATCGCAATTAAATTCGTTAAGTTTTTCAATGTTTTCCGCACTCAAGTCCGTATTCAGAATATAAACCTTATAAAAATTAGTAGCATCAGCATTATCTAAAATAGAACGCAGTGCCACGCTCATTAATGATGCGTAGTTATCGTCTGTTGCAAATACAATCGGAATTACGTTTTTATTAATTATCATTGTGTAAAACTCCTTAGTCTGTAATTAACAAGTAACAATAGTATTTTACACTCTAATTTATTAATTAACAAGTTAATTGACTCTCCAATAAGATAAACATATATTGAATTTCAAGATACCCCTATTCTCTCGCTGGATTACACATTCTACTTTAGGTAGAAACCCATTGCGAGAATACGGAAAGCACACCAAATTTAATAAATGTTACTTTTTTGTGGCAATGAGACAATTTATATATACGCCTATATCTCGAAATTTTCTTTCGTACTCGGTTATAATATTATCGATTAGACCTTTGTTGACTTTTTCTGATACGTTTTCAACAAAAAATCCGTTTTCAGAAAATTTATTAAATGAATAATCAAAAAACGGTTTATCATCTGTTTTTTGAAAAACCTTTCCTTCATCAACTAAAAAAGTTAGATATTCTTTTACTCGACGCGCACAAGTCAGCCTATGGCTTTCGTAACTATTCGGCGGGAATGGTGGAGAAAAATTGAGATAAATGTTACTTATAGATTTTTCTTTTATATATCTTGGCAAATATTCTGCCCCGCTGTTTAAAAACTTTACGTTTTTAAGATTGTGTTTTTTAGCAAGCTCTGCTGCCATAACTATGATATTGTTTAAAAGTTCAACGGCAATGTAATTTACGTTTGGATTTAGCATCGCTTTTTGCACTATAAAACCACCTTTGCCACATCCTATTTCCATTTCTACAGGATTGTCATTGCCAAACAACTTTTGCAAATCGTAATACTTTTTGTTTTCAATAGCCTTTTTTACGTTTACTATGTCCCTATCTGGAACTAAAACTAAATCTGAAAGCAATTCTAATCGTTCTTTTAAATGTTTCTTTCTTCTTATTCTCATATAAACTTCTCTTTTATATATTTTTACAATCTACGGTTTTTTCTTGAGTTTAAGTTTTAATCAAACTTAACGTTTCAAATATATTAGACAAAAATTATAAACAATAGTATTGTATCATTATTTTTTTAAATAGTCTAATATTTCCCCTGCTTTTTAGTTGCAAAATAAAAAAAGTTATGATACAATATATTGCGCAATCGGGGTATGGCGCAGTTGGTAGCGCGCTTGTCTGGGGGGCAAGAGGCCGTGAGTTCAAGTCTCGCTACTCCGACCAACAAAAAAACAATGGTTTTATGCCATTGTTTTTTTGTTTGTTGAAAGTGGATTGACTTGACGAATTTGAGTTCACATACGAACGAAGTGAGTATTACGGAGCGTTAGCGTAGTAATGTGCTTCGCTACTCCGACCAACAAAAAAACAATGGTTTTATGCCATTGTTTTTTTTGTTTGTTGAAAGTGCATTGACTTGACGAATTTGAGTTCACATACGAACGAAGTGAGTATTACGGAGCGTTAGCGTAGTAATGTGCCTCGCTACTCCGACCAACAAAAAAACAATGGTTTTATGCCATTGTTTTTTTCTTTGTTTAATTTCATCTAATTATTTCTTAAATAACTTTCTCATAAACGCAGGAAGTTCTTTCCCCCTACTTTGTTTGGGTTCGTTATTCAATTCTTGTTCAATTTTTTCAATAATGGGGTCGGATAAGGGTTCTTCAATTTTTTCAGCCACCTTCACCTCTTCTTGAAGTCTCTTTTCCTCCTCTTCAATTTTGAAAACTAACGGCAAGATAGTACTATCGCTTAATTTAGGTTCAGGTTTTGATTCTGCTATAACAGACTTTAATTCTATAATATCGTCCTGCTCTTCACCTTTTGCCGTAAAACCAGTCGCAATTACGGTAATCTTTACTTCATCTACCATAGACTCTTCAATAGTAGCCCCAAAAATGATATTAGCAGAAGAATCAATAATACCTTGAACTAGATTTGCAGCTTCACTTACTTCGTTGAGCATTAAATCTTTACCACCCGTAACGTTAAGAATTACAGACTTAGCCCCCTCTATTGTCGTTTCTAATAATGGGCTTGACACTGCTTGTCTTACAGCTTCAATAATCCTATTTTCCCCTTTAGCTCTGCCAATACCCATGTGTGCCAATCCTTGATTACGCATTACGGTATTTACGTCTGCAAAGTCAAGATTAATAAGAGACGGAGTAGCAATAAGTTCAACTATACCTACAATACCTTGTTTCAGCATATCATCTGCAACTTTAAACGCATCTAGCATTCCTGTTTGTGCTGGCAAATATTGCAAAAGTTTGTCGTTTGGTATTACAACTAAAGTGTCAACGTATTTTTTAAGATTCATTATACCTTTATTTGCATTTTCATTTCTAACTTTACCTTCAAAAGAGAAAGGTTTAGTAACTACAGCAACTGTTAATATACCCATTTCTCTTGCTATTCTTGCAATAACAGATGCCGCACCAGTACCTGTTCCACCGCCCATACCAGCAGCAATAAACAATAAATCCGTACCCTCGAGTTGAGCAGCAATATCGTCCTTACTTTCTTCCGCAGCCGCTTCACCAATGTTAGGATCGCTTCCAGCACCCAAACCTTTAGTTAACTTGCTACCTATTTGTATACAGTTATCGGCTTTTGATAAAAGCAATGCTTGATTATCTGTATTAATAGCAAAAAACTGAGCGCTTGAAATATTAGACTCAATCATACTATTTACGGCGTTACAACCGCCACCACCAACACCCATTACTTTAATTACCGCTGAATTTATATTTAAATTTTCATGACCAAACATATTTGTTTTCTCCTTGTTTTTTATTATATTATCACTGTTGATTCAGTGCTATTTCCATTAAAGATAAAACCGTTGCCTCGGTAGGCTGGTCCATCAATGGTACTTTTGGTGCTAAAATTTCAACACTAGCACCAAGCCTTCCTGACAAATGTTCCTTTGCCCCGCGAATGTAAGAAATGCCTCCGCCAATAATCATTATCGGCACGTATTCAGGAATATTATATCCAGAGCCCTCCATGCATTCATATATTTCTTCGCAAAGCGTATCTAAACTTCTTATCACTATGTTTTTAAGTTCTTCAATACTGTAATATTGACCATTTTCACCATCCAAAACACTATAACCGGACGGTGATGGTAGACTGCTTAAACTGACCTGTCTTTTAAGCTTTTCAGCAAGTTCAAAGTCAATAGACAAATTCTCAGTAATTGCGGCTGTTATATATCCTCCACCATATGCAAAAGATTTTTGATATAAAATACCGTCACCTTGAATTATTGAGAAAGTAGTGCTTATATATCCCACGTCGGTTATTATTGCAATTCTATCTCTTGTTTCTGCATCAATCAAATATAGCGATTGTGCTAAAGCAGAAGATAAACATTCAACGTTAGTTATACCCGCTGATTGCAAGGCTGATTTAACTAAATCAATAAAATAATTACTACAAACAATAAATGAGAGCTTGCCTTTTAATATTTCACTAACTGAACCAACCGGGTTTGCCAAACGACGAAAATCATCAAGTTCATACACAATAGCTGAACGATTAATTAACGTGTATTTAGTGCTAGATATTACAAAAGCAGCCTCAAAAAGAGTCTCTATATCTTGTTCTTGAATTTTTTTCTTCTTAGAAAATGATATTTGGCTTTCTTTAACAAAAACTTTAGTAAACTCGCCCGGTACGCCAACATAAACAGTATTAACACAATATTTACTAGTTTTTTTAATTTTATCTGCGACCGTAAAAAGTATACGTTTTAATTTTTCCTCATCAAAAAACACACCTTCACTAAAGCCGTCGTATTCATAAGAATATCTTCCTTTTATGATGAACGTTCCGTTTATTCCCCTTTCTCCAATTAACGCCGTAATCTTAGACGACCCCACGTCTACAACGGCAACTTGCTTCTTTCGCATAATATTTCCCTTTACGATTTAATTATTTTCCGTCCAAGTAACTTTTACAACGCCTTGTTCGGTTTTATTAACCGTTATAGTATCAAACATTTTTATGTAGTCGCTTAACTGCTTATCGTAAGCTGTAAAACCTTCGACAGCTTTCTTTTTTCCATCATCTTCTGGTTCTTCTATAACTATATTAACTCCAGTATGAGTTCCAAAAGTTACGTTATTGTAATCTTCACCCAAATAAAACACTGTGACTTTTTTAATACAGTCGGTTAAATTAACACTTTTTGCCATCTCAAAAACTGTATTTATAAGTTCGTCCCTATCTGTTTTTATATACTTACCTATTGTAGCATCAATAACATTAACGCTATCTAAAGACAATAATATCTTGTCACGCCCCTCAATAATTTCGTCAGTTTTTGTCTCCGTTCTCAAGACAAAACCGTCGTCAGCCATTATTAGGTAATTGTCATTGTAATCAACGTAATATATTTCTCGTCTCTCATTAACGGTGACGTTTATAACATTAGGAAACTGCTTGTCCACCGAAACTATTTCCATATAATGAAAATCTTCAAGCGCTTTATAGACATCTTCTTCGTTAACAAACAAAATATTTTTATCCAGGAACTCGTCTAATCTCTCTTGTAATGGTGCTACGTCTGTATTTTCCGACACGGAAAAGGTGGCGTTAATCTTCTTTACGGAAAATAATCCTATAAAAGAGAATACAGCCACTATTATAAACAATGCTACTATTACAATCGACAAACTTTTTTTTAATTTCATTTGTACACCAAATCAGTCGGTAATTTTAATATCTGCACCGAGCCCTGCAAGTTTTTCGTGCATATTATAATATCCACGCTTAATGTGGTGAATATCGCAAACAGTTGTAAGCCCCTCTGCATTTAATCCAGCAAGCACTAAAGCTGCCCCACCACGTAAATCTTGTGCATAAACGGTCGCTCCATGCAAACGAGAAACACCGCTAACAATTGCGTTACGCCCTTTTATCGATATATCCGCGCCCATCTTTATTAGTTCAGAAACATAACGATAACGCATTTCAAAAATATTCTCAGTAACTACGGAAACACCATCTGAAACAGACAAAAGCGCTACCGTTTGTGCCTGCAAATCAGTAGGAAAGGACGGGTAAGGTCCAGTAGAAAATGAAAAAGATTTTCTACTCCCCCCTGACTTTAAATATATTATATCATTTCTAATATTAATTTTACAAGTATTATCGCAAAGTTTATGAATTAAAGATGAAATTTTTTTTATATCGCAGTTTGAAATTTCTATTTCACCGCCCGTAATTGCCGCAGAAATCAGATAAGTTCCCGCTTCAATTCTGTCAAATATTGGTGTAAAACGAGTACCGTGTAGCCTATCCACTCCTTCAATTAACACTGTTGAAGTTCCTGCTCCATATATTTTAGCGCCCATAGAATTTAAGAACTTCATTAAATCAACAATTTCCGGCTCTTTTGCCGCATTATGTATTTCTGTTTTACCTTTTGATAGTGATGCGACTATCATTATGTTTTCAGTCGCACCCACTGATGGAAAATCGAGATATATTTCCTTCCCCACAGTTTGATTTGTAGTGCAAAAAAGACCGTCATTGTCTTCAACTATGTCCACACCGAGTTTTTTTAATGCCTCTAAATGCATATTAATTGGTCTTAATCCAATATCGCATCCGCCTGGATAAGATAATTTAGCTTTTTTTAATTTTGAAATCAATGCGCTGAGCATGTATACGGACGAACGTAATTCTTTTGCATAAGACGAAGGTATTTCGTAGGTATTTACGCATTTAGAATTTATTATTAAGGTTTCACCCTCAAACTTCACCTTAGCTCCGACACTGCGTAAAATTTTAACCATACTTAAAACATCTGAAATTTTCGGACAATTATCAATAACCACTTGCTCTTCCGTTAAAATTGATGCCGCAAGAATGGGCAAAACGGAATTTTTAGCACTACTTACACGAACTTTTCCACTTAACTTTTTATTGCCGTTAATTACGTATTTTTCCATAAAGAGCTCCGAATACTTTGATTATATTATTTTATGGAAAATAAAATTAAAAGGTTAAAACACTTTGCTTCGATATATTAAATAAAATCCCCATTTCAGCCATAAAAATAATGATAGAAGTATTTCCGCTTGATACTAACGGTAAAGGCAATCCAGTTGGTGGAATACTACCCGTTACAACTAAAGCATTTACAATCGTTTGAATACCAAATATCATCGTAATTCCCACAGCAAGAAGAAACCCAAATAAGTCTTTAGACTTTGACGCTATTTTTAATCCCCTAAAGATTATAAAGCCTAAAAGTGCAAAAAAAGCAATCAGTCCGACAAAACCAATTTCTTCACCTATTATAGATAAAATAAAATCAGATTCAGCAAAGGGCAAAAAAGCGTACTTTTGTCGAGAATTAAACAGCCCCACTCCAAAAAATCCGCCAGAGCCTAATGCATATAGCGACTGCAAAAGTTGATACCCCTCTCCCTTAGGACTAGACCAAGGATTTAAAAATGCTGAAAGTCTATTTAGCCTATATGGTTCAATAATAATTAACAATATAACACCTAAAAGCGCAGGCACTATTAACATAACAAAATGTTTTATTTTCATTCCTGCAGAAAATAAAATTGTAAGCATTAATGTCGCTACACACACTGTAATTGACATGTTCGGTTCAATAATTATAAGCAAGCACGTAGCCCCACCGTACAATAACACAGGCATAACGCCTAAAAAAGTAATTGCTCTTTCCGGCTTAGAGGATAAATATGTACTACTAAATAAAATAAGTGAAAACTTAGCTATTTCCGACGGTTGCAAAGTAACTCCACCAATCCCTATCCACCGCTTTGCGCCATAATTTTCCACCCCTATCCCTGGTATAAAAACCAAAATAAGAGTAACAAATGACACAATGCTAACCACTAAGGTAAACTTTTTTAGTTTTTGATAATCAAACATACTTGTTAATATCATAGCAACAACACCTAAGGCAATTCCAACAGCTTGTTTCTTGACAAAATAAAAAGCGTCTTTATAAGTTTTATTTGCAGAATAGTTACTTGCAGAATAAATAAAAACCATACCTATAAGTGATAGCAAAACCACGGCGATTAATAACAAATAATCGCCGTGGTTTGTTTTATAAATATTAAACTTAGATTTCTTCAATTACAATTCCCCCACTAATCTAATATAGGCATCCCCACGCTCTTCATAACCATTGAAAGAATCAAAACTAGCACAGGCAGGGCTAAGTAAAACACAGTCTCCTCCCTCGGCAAACATATTGGCGATTTTTATAGAACAATTAAAGTCACTTGTTAGCGTAACGTTTTCGACGCCTAATTTCCCTGCAACATCTAGCATATTGTATCTTGACGCACCGGTAAGCACAACGTGCTTTATATTACTATTTTTTACCGTCTTAAATAATTCGAAATAATCTTCTCCTTTTTCACTCCCGCCCAGTATCAATACAATGGGTTTATCCATAGCCTTTATAGCACTTATAGTAGAAGCTGTATTGGTGGCTTTAGAATCGTTATAAAAATCAACGCCATTTATTCTTCTTACCAGTTCAATCCTGTGTTTAACGCCCCTAAAATTCTTTAGTCCATTTGATATGTCTTGGTTTTTAACTCCTAAAATTTTAGCGCATGCGATAGCAAAAAGAGCGTCGTAAACGTTGTGTTCTCCTTTTATTTGCAATTCGCTTTCTGATATAATAAGCTGTTCTGAAAAATACAAATTACCGTTAATTCTATAAGCTCCATCTACTTTTTCGTTAACGGATACCCAAACCACTTTTGCTTTGGTTTCAGTATAAAACCCTTTTACCGTTTGGTCATCAAAGTTTAAAACCGCAAATTCACTTTCTCTCAAATTTTTAACTAATCGCTTTTTTAAAAATATGTAATTTCCCATAGTGTAATGTCTTTCTAAGTGGTCGGGAGTAATATTTAGCACGCATGCAATGTGTGGAAGAAAAGCGTGCACGCTTTCTAGCTGAAAGCTTGATATTTCCGTAACACAAACTGTACTGGTATTTATTTTAGATAATGACGAAGTAATCGGAGTACCTACGTTTCCAACAAGTTGATTTTCAACTCCTGCCTCAGATAAAATGCTCGAAATAAGCGACACCGTAGTAGTCTTTCCATTAGTACCCGTTACCGCAACAATCGGCGGAATGAAACGTAAGAATCCATATTCCATTTCTCCAATAATTCTTATCCCTAAGCTTTTTGCTTTCACAGCAATATCATGGTTTATTGGAACACCAGGGCTTAATACAAGCACGTCGAAACTTGAAAGTTTTTGATCTGCGGTCGCCCTATCTAAACATTTTACACCTAACTTTGACAAGTTATTTATAGCAGAACGCGCTTTTTCTGTATTTAATTCTTCTAATACAGAACAATCACCACCCGCTTCTAAAATATCTTTAGCAACGGCAAATCCACTTTTAGACGCCCCTAAAACTAAAAATTTTTGCGATTTAACGTTCATAATATCCTCACAAATAAAATAAAATTACAACTACGCCCACAATACCAGTTATTAATGAATACGTATAACTAATCTGTGTTTCAGTAAAGCCTTTTAACTGGAAATGATGATGAATGGGCGCCATTAAAAATACCCTTTTTTTTGTTTTCTTAAAATATAAAACCTGTACAATTACCGATATGCCTGAAAGGACGAACATTATACCTAAAATAGGAATAAAAAGTCCGTTAGAAGAAAAAATGCTTATTGCCCCGATAAAACCACCCAAAGACAGTGAACCCGTATCTCCCATAAAAACACGTGCGCGATTAACGTTAAAAAATAAAAAACCTAAAATCCCGCCAATTAACGATGCGGATAGTATTCTTACCGCATCATAATCCTCATTCTTTAAAAAAGCACCTATAGATAAATATTGTGCTTGTATAAGAAAAACCAACACAAGCAAATATACTGCACAAACACCACCCGCCAGCCCGTCCAATCCGTCAGTTAAATTAACGCAATTAGTTATAGCAATAAAAATAAATGCAACGACGGGTATGGACAAAAAACCTAAATCGATGCTTTTTTTGCTAAAAGGCAAATTGAAAGAGGTTAGACCGTTTATATAAGTGAAAACACCCGCGATAATCGCAATAGAAAATTGAAATATTATTTTTTGATATGCTTTTAATCCTTCGTTTCTCCTAAAATAAACTTTTATAAAATCATCTATAAACCCAACGGCCATAAAACTCAATCCTATTACTACCGCAACGGTGAACACTCTACTTTTAAATGAACACGCAACGAAATATACGATAACCGCTGATAGAATAAAAAACAGTCCGCCCATAGTAGGCGTACCGCTTTTTTGTTTATGATTATCAACGTATTTTAATACCGTTTGTCCAGCTTTAATTTTCTTTAGTAGCGGAATAATTAAAAAACCCAATACAATCGATAATAATAAACTGCTAAGCCCCGCTAAAACAATCATAAACCCATTCCTCGCAACACCTCTTTAACCGTATCATTGTCATTATAAGGGCGTTTTATACCGAGTACTTCTTGATAATTTTCTCCTCCTTTACCCGCTATTAGAATAACGTCACCATCTTTTGCCAATTTTAATGCATACTCCACAGCTTGTTCTCGTTCCTGAATTAAAAGATAATCCTTTGTTACGCTAAACACCCCTTTTTCTATTTCAAAAATTATGTCCATTGGCTCTTCGAAGCGCGGATTATCAGAAGTAATTATACTAAAATCTGCTAGCGCCCCACAAATTCTTCCCATTTCCTGTCGTTTTCCTATATCTCTATTCCCACCGCAACCAAAAACACAAATCAGCTTACCTTTTTTGTTGTTTTTTAAGGCGGACAATACCTTTTCTAAACCGTCCGGCGTATGCGCGTAATCAATGAAAACGGTAAAATCTTTATCGAATATTTTCTCCATCCTACCCTTAACACCTTTGAATTTTTTTAATGATAAAACTATTTTCTCTGTTTTTACCCCCAAAAGTGCCGTTGCTGTAGCGGATGCCATTACGTTGTAAACGTTAAAAGCACCGTTAATATTCATATTGATTTTATAAACACAATCAAATAAGTTTATTACAAATGAAAGTCCTCGCTTGCTTTCATTAATTTCAATTGCAAAAACGTCTGAAGGATTATAAATAGAATAGGTAATTACGTTGTTATATTTGTTTTTTAATTCTCTACCCAACTCATCGTCAACGTTTGCAACAATATATTTACAAGGATTTTCTTCAAAAAAATTCAGCTTTACTTTTTTGTAGTTTTCTTCAGTAATAAAAAAATCTAAATGGTCCCGACTAAAATTAGTAAACACGCCTATCGCGAATTTTAGTCCATATATTTTTTTATGATAAATTGCATGTGCGGAAACTTCCATAACAACAGTTTTAATGCCGTTTTCAAACATTTCTTTTAGAGTTTTTTGTAATTCTAAAGGGTCTGGTGTCGTTAGAGACGTTTGAAGTTTATTAACACCAAAAAATGACCCTAGCGTTCCTATAACCCCACATTTTATTCCATTCGCGTTTAAAACTTCACCAATTAAATGCGAAGTTGTGGTTTTACCGTTTGTGCCTACTACAGCTATCAAATTCATCTTTTTATGAACGTTGCCATAAAAATTACCTGCTATTATGCTCAAAGCAATTCTTGTATCTTTAACTATAATTTGCGCAACGTTAACACCCAATTCTTCTTCACAAACAACAGCAACGCACCCATATTTTTCCGCTTCTTTTGCAAATAAATGTCCGTCATAATCTTTGCCTTTTAAACATATAAAAAGACTTCCCGCAATAACGTATTTACTATCGGTCTTAACGTCTAAGACGTCTACCTCTTTATCACCTATAATTTTAATAACCTCTAAACCTTGAATTAGTTCATCTAACTTCATTTAAACACCTGAATAATTTCTTATAATTAATATATGCAATATTATTTATTATATAATTGATTAAAAAATATATAGTTGTGTCGTTTTATAATAAGTTATGTCTTAAAAATGGAACTATATATAATTTTTATAGCTATTAATGTTAAAGGTTTATAGCCCTTTAATATTTATAATACCTTCAAACACTTGTTTTGCGTAAGGCGCAGCAACCGTTGAACCGTAATATTGCCCTACCGGTTCATCAATGATAACAAGTGCTAGATATTTAGGATTGTCAGCAGGAAAATACCCCACAAACGATGAAACGTATTTGCCTTGTGCTATAATTCCATTTTCATACTTTTGAGCAGTTCCTGTTTTGCCTGCTACCCTATAATTTTCTATGTAAGCTTGTTTACCCGACCCTTCACTAACCACTCGCTCTAACATTTCGTTAAGCATTGCGGAAGCCTTTTCGCTTATTACCCGATGTTTCTTTTTTGCCTCTACAATTTCTGCCACTATTCCATCTTCTGAATATATCTCGCTGACAAAATATGGTGTGTAATAAACTCCGCCGTTTACCGCTGCACAAGTTGCCGCTGCCAATTGTAAACCAGTTACTGCTATTGTTTGCCCGAACGCTATTCTACACAAATCCACATTCTGTACAGCTGACACTGGAAGAACCATTCCCTGTGACTCACCACCAAAATCAACTCCAGTTACCGTACCGTAATTAAACTTTTCAATGTACTTGTACATTGTTTCCTTGCCAAGCGACATAGCTATATCTACAAATATCGGATTGCAACTATTATTCAATGCACCTTGCAATGTCAATGAAGAATGCTTGCCGTTTTTGTGGTCACTCCAACACTTCACTTTCTGACCATCTATTACTCTATATCTTGAAGAATTATAAATTCTTTCGGGAGCAAACGCTTTTGGATTTTTATTCAAATACTCTTCAATATTTGCAGCCGCCGTCAAAATCTTAAAGGTTGAACCTGGCTCATAAACGTCGCATATCATACCGTTTCGTCCCAACGAATTTAATGCCGATAAATCATCTCTTGGTACTTCATTTAAATTAAAAGTCGGTTTTATAGATAAACCTCTTATAGCTCCACAACTTGGGTCAATTACTATTATTTGGGCAGACTTAGCTTGATGTATTTGTAAGGCCTCCTCCATTGCCGCTTCACACAGTTGTTGCACGTCGTAATCAATAGTTAATTTAATATTCAATCCGTTTGTCGCCGGTATATAACTTGCCTTACCCTCATTTATCTCAACGCCAACTATATCCGTTTCGTAAAGTATTTCGCCATCAATTCCAGATAAATATTTATCATAATATAATTCTAATCCCGATTGCCCCTTGCCGTCACTTGACGTAAAACCAATTACGTTACTTAAAAATTCATTATATGGATATATCCTTGTATTATCTCTTGAATAATAAACACCTTTTAATCCTTTTTCTAACAACTTATTAATTTTATCTTTGCTTACTTGCTTCTTTACTGTAATTTCACTTGAAACAGTAGTTGTTAAACGATTATAAACGTACTCATATTCCATCTCTAAATCATTTGACAGTGTTTGAGCCAATTTCTCTATATCTTCAACAGCTTTTTTTCTAACAAATACAGTGTAAGTATCATCATTGTCCGCAAGCACAACTCCGTTTACGTCCAAAATTTTGCCACGCGAAGCAATAATCGGAATTTCTCGCGTCCATTGGTCGATGGCTTTTTCTTGTAAATCTTCTCCCCAAATAACTTGAACGTAAAATAACCGACCGATTACGCATAAAAACAGAAAAGCTACCGCAAGTGTTATTGAAAACAATCTCTTTCGTAAAAGCGTAATAGAAAAATTATTGATAATCGTTTTCCCCTTAAATGTTTTATATTTAAATTTATTCATTAAAAACTATTTTAATTAAACAAATTTTATCTATTATTCAATTTATTATATTCGTTAAATTAGTCTTTTATATTAACTGAAAAAGGAATTTTATTTACTACTAAAATTTGTCTTTTTATTACATTTAAAAAAACAAAAAAGTGTTTGGAAACAAACACTTTTTAATTAATTTGCGGAGGCAAATATGAAAAATTTCGTTTTAAATTAAATTATTTAATCATCCCAAACTCATTTTGTGCAACGTTGATTATATATTCTCTATCAGATATAGATGCAATTTCATCTTGAATTGCGCCATATCTAGCAATCGTTTCGTTTAGTTGTGCAGTTTTTGCTTGATTAATGTTAGATAATCTTGCTAAGACCCCTGTATTTAACACTATTAAAGCCAAAATCACAGTAACAACAAGAGCATAAAGAGCAACTGCAACTTTTCCTCTATTATTTAAGCGCGCACTAACCTGCTCACTGCTTTTACGCTCGTTAATTTCGTGGCGAATTTGGTCGATGTCCTCACCAAACTGCATTGTTGTTGACGTCGGTCTAATATCTTCGTCTGAAAGTATAGCAGAAACTTCATTAATTTCCTCTTGCACTTCGGTTAAGGGCTGTTCTGCTTCAATTTGAGCAGAATATCTATCATAATTAAGTAAATTTTCTAGATTTTTTCTTCTAAGCGCTTTTTCAGCATCTAAATTTTGCTCTTTTGCAGGCTTATCGGCAATAAATTCTTCATACGTAGTAGGTCTTTCCAATATATCAACACCACCTGAAACACGTGTTTCACCCATCAAAGCGTTTTCTTCTGAGGAACGTCTTGTGATTACCATAAGTTTTCTCCTGTTTTACTTAATTTATATTTTTTCTGCTATTCTAAGTTTAGCACTTTTTGCTCTACTATTAGTTAATAATTCGTTTTCACTTGCCGTTATCGGATGCTTAGTTAAAATATTAATTTCTTTTTTCTTTCCGCATACACAAACCGGTAAGCTTTTATCACACACGCAATCAGTTTCAAGTTCTTTGAATGCACGTTTAACGATACGGTCCTCTAAAGAATGGAAAGTTAGTACTGCTATCCTTCCCCCCTTCTTTAAGGCTCTAGCCATGCAAAGTATCGTTTCATATAAACCTTCAAGTTCGCCATTCACTTCAATCCTAATCGCCTGAAAAGTTCTTTTAGCGGGATGTCCGTCGTTCTTAAACTTATTTGGAATGCATTTTTCTATTATTTTAATCAGTTCACCGGTTGTCCTAATTGGAGCCGTTTTCCTTGCTGATACTATGTTAGATGCTATCGAATGTGAAAACTTTTCTTCGCCGTATTCTACCAAAATCTTTTTTAGTTCGTTTTCGCTATATTCGTTTACCACTCTTTCTGCCGTTAAAGGATTGTCTTTATCCATTCGCATATCTAGTTTAACGTCAGTAGCCATATAGGAAAATCCTCTAGTTCTATCGTCTAATTGAAAACTCGAGACTCCCAAATCCAACAATATACCATCGAATTCTTTTATGCCCAATTCTTCTTTTATTCTTGGAAAACTTTTAAAGTTGTCGTTTATAATGGTAAATCTACCATCAAACTCTTTTAGCCTTTCTCCCGCCCTTTCTATTGCGTAAGTGTCTAAGTCGGTAGCTATAAGTTTTCCGTTGGGCTTAGAACGTTCTAAAATGCCGTGTGAATGACCACCGCCACCTAACGTTCCGTCAAAATACATCCCGCCATTAATTATGTTTAGCCCGTCCATGCATTCATTAAACATTACGGGTACGTGCTTAAATTCAGCCATTATTAGTTAATTCGTCAAGTGCGTCTGCTAGCTCTTCAAAGTTAACGTCGTTGAAATAATCATTCCATACTTCTTCACTCCAAATTTCAACACAATTCGGTCCTTTGAAGACAATCACGTTCTTTTCAATTTTTGCATACTTTCTAAGATTATCAGGCAATAATATTCTTCCCTGCTTATCTTCTTCAGCGTCCCACGTGTTATAAAGAATGAAGCGTGCCGCTTTTAACTGCTTGTCCCTATAACTATTTATGTTAGTGAGTGTAGCTTTAACTTCTTTCATCTGCTCGGCGGTGTATACGTAAAGACAACCGCCCGCTCCTACAGTGATTGAATAATTCTCACCGAGTTCTTCACGCAGTTTAGCCGGTATTCTCATTCTGTTTTTTGCATCTAACTGATGCATGTAATTTTTACCGGACATAAATCGAAACTACTCCTCCTATACTATGTGGATATTTTATCACACATTTTGACCACTGTCAACCCTTTTTATAAAATTTTTTTAATTATTTTTTATTTTTTTAATTGATTTTAGTAATTTTTGACCACTTTTATCAAAAAAATTCTTGTTAAATCCTGCATAACTACCAATAAAATTTAACTCAAATCCATTGTAATTTACTAGTGAATTTGTGTTTTGTAAATAATTTTTTACTTTGTTTACCGTAAATTCATTTCCACTTATAATTTTTTTGGGGCAAAAGTGGTCAGAAATTTTATTTTTTATAAAACTATAGTGTGTACAGCCCAAAATTATCGTATCATAAAAATTTTTTTTGTTCACAAAATAACCGTCCGACAGATCTAAATTCTTTACTAAATTTATTTCTCTCAATTTATTTGCGTTGTTTTCTATATCAAAAACTAAATTCTTTAACCCAAGAACGTGAAAATGTTCAGTAGGTGTAAAAGTATTCGCTGTTCTTAGTGTCGATAGCAACAGCGTGCGTTCGTTTGATGAAATTTTATCGATAGGCGGAAAAACTCCAAACGTCGGTATTTGTGAATATGTAGTAATATCATATATAATGTTTACACTTAGAGTATTGCATCCAATCACTAAGCATTTAACAGGGTAATGTTTAATTATTTCTATATTTTTTTTAGAAAGGTTAATCAACTCTTGAATTGTTTTGTTACCATACGGAGCATTCCCATTATCGCCCAAATAAAGATACTTCTCGTTAGGCATACTTTTAATTAAATCTTTAAGCACGGAAATACCACCAATACCACTATCTAATACCGCAATATATGAGTCATTCATATTAAATTGTATGAAGAATATACAAAAATTAGTGAAAATAATATTAAAAAGGTTAAAATCTACTTAAAATGTAGTTGCATTTACTTTAATTTTGTGTTAAAATAGTTAGCGACATTAAAAGTTAACTAAGGAGTGCATACAATATGCCTAATATTAAATCTGCAAAGAAAAGAGTTTTAGTAAACGCAAAAAAAGCTGAACAGAACAAAGCTATTCGTTCTGCTGTTAGAACTGAAATCAAAAAAATCGACCATCTTATTAAAGAAAACAAGTATGAAGAAGCTAAAGCAGCTCTTTCTAATGCTTTTTCAGTTATCGATTCTGCATGTTCAAAAAATATCTTACATGCTAACAACGCTGCAAACAAAAAAGCTAAGCTTGCTAAGAAAATAGACGCTATGGCTGTTTCCGCCCCCGCTACGGAAGAAGTTGCACCGGTTGTTGAAGAAGTTCCTGCTGTTGAAGTAGTTGAAGATGTTCAACCTGCTAAGAAAACCACGAAAAAAGTCGCTACTGCTGATGGTGAGGAAAAAAAGACAACAAGAAAACCCAGAGCTAAAAAAACTGAAGCTGCTGAATAATATTTGCTAAAATACAAAAGGCTTCGTGAAAACGAAGCCTTTTTCTTGCGTGTTTATGATTAACGCCCACAAATTTTGTGGGCGTTTCTTTATGTTATTTTTTTAGTCTTAATGGTATCTTTTTAACATGGTAAATCACAAACAAAATAATACCTAATAATATAAATATAATAGATTGCCATTGAGATGGTCTAAACAACGCATCTTGTCCTCCGCCAACTTTGTCGGTGCGAACGTATTCAATGAAAAAACGCCATAATCCGTAAGCAATAAGATAAACGTGCATTGTAATATTGTAGCGCTTAAAATATAGCACTGAAAGAATCGCAAATAAAGCAAACAAGAATAGCGACTCATAAAGTTGAGTTGGTACGTGATAACCTATTTCCCCCGTATCAGGAGCGCGCATCCAAACACCTCCAAATACGTACTCTGTACCTAAATAAGCACCGTGACAACAGCCACTCATCAAACATCCCAAGCGCCCAAAGGCATGAGCTATTGTTATGCATAATGGTGCAACTAAGAGCACCTCATTAAAATATTTAAGGTGCAGACCTCTTTTATTTCCTGTAAACAAGAAATGACCGACTGCAAAATAAGAAATTAAAAAGGTCGATGCACCACCTATTAATCCGCCCATAACAGTCATTCCAGAATTATAAAAATCGAATTTTCCCGTTTCAATATAATCATAAAATGCTTGAAAAAGCTTTGCACCTAGAAAACCTATTGCAATTGATATTATAGTTATAAAGAAAGTAAAATCTTGCAAATCATTTGGAACTTTTCTCTTAGTTGTGTAAAAATAAAACACAAAAATACATGCAAGCAATCCTAGTGCAATAAATACACCATAAAGGTATATTTTAAATATTTCTCCAAACAATTCAAAAACAAGTATAGGTTTGTAAAACATATAAATCCTCTAATCTCTATAATTATACACCGTATAAATAAAAATGTCAACTATTAGATTTTCTTTACTTTTTTATTTGCCTTTGTAATAGATTTTGTGTATAATTAAATAGCAAATAAAAAGTAATTTTTTGCGATTGCAAATCGCATTTCGCCTTTTAGACATTGCAACTTAATATATTCATGGAAAGGTATCGAAGTGGTCAAAAACGCTTCGCACTCGGGCGACAGCCCTACGGAGCGCAAGCGTAGTAGTCTTTGCGGTTGTAAACCGCATTTCGTACTTTTTCAAATTTAAACTTAATATTTACACGGAAAGGTATCGAAGTGGTCATAACGAGCCGCACTCGAAATGCGGTTGTCGGGCAACTGGCACATGGGTTCGAATCCCATCCTTTCCGCCAACGGGAAAAGACATTTTTTAATGTCTTTTTTTGTTGCGTGGATATGCGATGGATTGATTCGAACCCATCGTTCGGCGCTTGCGCCATCGTAACATAGTGGAGATGTGTCCCATCCTTTCCGCCAATGGAAAAAGACATTTTTTAATGTCTTTTTTTATTGTGTGGATATTTTGTGGTCAAAATTATTATCGAATTAAAAATTAAACAACCTAACTTAACGATTATAAATTTAAAAATAATTTAAATATTTTAACTTGACAAGACTGCGGACTGATGTTATAATTAAACTATCAATACGCAACTGACGGATTGCACAGAGTACTGTGGTGGAACGTATTGATGTTTAGCCGACCGTCTGGGCAATTCAATTATAAAATTGGATTGCCCTTTTTTATACTATTTTTATAAGGAGAGTTTTATGCAACACGATAATTGGAATGGGTTTAATTGTGGTTTATGGCAATCAGAAATAAACGTACGAGATTTTATTCAAACAAACTACACTGAATATACTGGTGATTGTAGCTTTTTAGAAAAAGCAACAAAGCGAACCTCTACCCTAATGCAAAAACTACAAACTTTGTTTGATAAAGAACGCAAATCGGGTGGAGTTTTGGACGTTGATACAACTATAGTTTCTTCATTAACAAGCTTTCCTGCGGGTTATTTAGATAAAGAAAATGAAATTATTGTTGGTTTGCAAACGGACGCTCCTTTAAAACGCAGTGTAAACCC
>JAZNMA010000117.1:0-1702 GCA_045579345.1 Christensenellaceae bacterium
AGAAATTTAACAGCAACGCTTAACACGGTTGGAAAACTAATTATCATCGTAACGATGTATTTTGGCAGAGTCGGTCCAATCTCACTTGCAGTGGCGTTTGGCAGCAAGAATGAAAGTCAGAACGTTATTTCCGAGCCAACGGAAGATATCAGTATAGGATAAGGAGAAGATTATGAAAACGAAGAAAACATACGCAGTCTTTGGACTTGGAAGATACGGCACAGCCGTGGCAAAAGAACTTGTAGAGAACGGTATGGAGGTCATCGCTATTGATTCCGAACAAAAAATCGTTAACGATGCGGCGGCATATCTGCCCGTGTGTAAGTGTGCAGACGTGACCGATGCGGAGGTTATCTCCCGCCTTGGTATAGGGAATATTGATACCGTCATCGTTTGTATGGCGAGCAATCTTGAAGCAAGTGTGATGGCGGTCACTCTTTGCAAGGAGACTGGTGTTAAGACTGTTATTGCAAAATGTGCAAACGAGATGCAACAAAAAATACTGCATCGTGTTGGTGCGGATCAGGTAGTTTTTCCCGAGACCGAATCGGGAATTCGCCTTGCTAAAAACCTATTAAGTTCTGGTTTTATTGATATGATTTCTCTATCAAAGGACGTATCGATTGTTGAGATCGACGTGAAGAAAGAGTGGTGTGGAAAGAACTTGATAGAGCTAAATCTTCGCAAAAAATACGGGTTTAATATCGTTGCCATTAAGAAAGGCGAAAATATTAACGCAAATATTGCTCCTGAACAGGTGCTCGATGCGGAAACTACACTTATAGTTATTGCAAATACTTCAAAATTAGGGAAATTAAAATAAATAGTAAAATTCATGTTATACAAGACAATTATGGCAAGTACGAAAGAATATTTAGACTTTGTTTTAGGTCAAAATTAAGATGAATAGACAAGAATTTGAAAAATTCATTTTAGATATTTACGGTGTAAAGCCAGAATACCCGTGGATAAAATACCCAACATTTGCCGTTTTTCGTCACGCAAGCAATAAAAAGTGGTTTGCCGTGATTATGACTATTGATAAAATTAAACTTGGTATTAAGGAAGACGGACAAATTGACGTTGTAAACTTAAAGTGCGACGCTAATATCGTCCCTTCAATGTGGGAACAACAGGGGATATTCCCAGCCTATCATATGAATAAAGAACACTGGCTAACCGTCTCCCTTGACGGTAGCGCAAATGATAACAATCTCAAATTTTTACTTGCATTAAGTTATGATTTAACTGATAAAAAGAAAAGATAGGGAAGAAAAAATCTTCTCTATCTTTTTTGCTATTATAGAGTTTGTTTGTGCATTTTATGATATTCGCTTGGCGAAACAAAATTGCCTTTAATGTATTCGCAAAACATATAGCGCTTGACGTGGTCGAATTGACCTGTTTTTGAACACTAAGCAAAGCAGGGAATTCTTCCAATAGTTCCGTCCATAGGTTGACAATAAAACAAAAAGACTAAACCAAAAAGGTTTAGTCTTTTCGTGGTGCCGCTGGCCGGACTTGCTTCTCTCGAGCCTCCCGCAAAATAGCCCACTGGACTATTTTTTCGCCAAAGGCGAATACGCAAACTAGCGTTTGCTAGCTTCTAATTCAAGTCCGACCATAGGTTGACAATAAAACAAAAAGACTAAACCAAAATGATTTAGTCTTTTTGTGGTGCCGCTGGCCGGACTTGCTTCTC
>JAZNMA010000118.1:0-2656 GCA_045579345.1 Christensenellaceae bacterium
CCCTATTTGTTTAAATAAAAAAACTTTAAAGGGATATAATGATTTAGTAACGCTTAAGCCTGAACTTGCAAAAGAATGGGACTATGATAAAAATGGAAGGTTGATACCAGAAAATTTTGTACCAGGTAGCCATCAAAAAGCATACTGGAAATGTAGTAGCGGTCATGAGTGGATTGCAACAATAAAAAGTAGAAACAGTGGTTGTGGATGTCCATATTGTGCTGGAAGATATGCTGTTAAAGGAGAAACTGATTTATTAACATTAAACCCGAAACTTGCACTTGAATGGAATTATGAAAGAAATGAGGGCTTAAAACCAGGAGATTTTATGCCCAACAGCAGTAAAAAAGTTTGGTGGAAGTGTAGCAAGGCTCATGAATGGCAGTCGGTCATTGCTAGTAGAAATGCTGGAAATGGCTGCCCTGAATGTGCAAGACAAAAGCGGATGAAAAACAAAAATAAAACACGATAAATTTGTTTTTGCGGTTATTGATTTAACTTGCAAAACTTGATGACGTGGGTACGAAATTAAACACCCATAAGTAGTTTGAGAAAGGATAGAAAACCATACAAAATACCTAGAAAATGGTAAAAATCGGGTAAAATTATGGGTTTTGATGGTCGGTGACTCGTGCTCGTTCAGCGACCTTCCACCTCCACCAAACACGCGAAAACGCCCGTTATGGGCGTTTTTCTTTTATGGACGACAGCACGCCCATATTCGTACTTAAACACATAATTCCCCCGCCTTTTGCATATAATTTGCATACATAAAATTATAAAAGGCGAAAGGTTATGAAGAAAAATTTATGGGTTTGGCAGTTGGCAGGTTTTGCAATTGCCACCGCTTTGGGTACCATACTGCATTTTATATTTCACTGGACGGGCGGATTTGCGTTTGCCCCCATTTCCGCCGTCAACGAATCCACTTGGGAACATATGAAAATTCTCTTTTTCCCGATGCTGATTTTCGCTTGCGTACAAGTTTGGTTTTTCCGTAAAGAATTCCACGGATTTTGGTGGATAAAACTTATCGGCACTTTCGTCGGCGTAGTGAGTATTCCCGTCTTATTTTATACCTACAACGGCGCGTTTGGAAAAACACCCGACTGGCTGAATATCCTTTTCTTTTTCCTTTCCGCAGGTATAGGATATTTTCTCGAATACCTTTTATTCGCAAAAGACTTCAACCCACGCCACCCCTGCGTTGCCCTGATTATCCTGCTGCTAATTGCGGCGGCGTTCATCCTTTTCACTTTTTATCCGCCCGCCCTGCCTTTGTTTCAAGACCCGCTTACGGGCAAATACGGAATCACCGCTTAAAACCTACTTCAAACACATTGAAAACCGTCCTTGAAAGACGGTTTTCCTTTTTTTGAGTGATCCTGTCCCCTTTTCGCTTTTATAAAATTTTATTTAAAAAGCCTTGAAATCTGCAAAAAAAAGTGCTATAATAAAATCTGTTATTGCAAGGGAAAGCGAAAAATATAGCTTATACCGCTTTTTCCTATATGAATTATGAAGAAAAAGTTTAAACTAAAATTATCCACAACCCAAGTGATTATGCTAAGTTTCTTGTTGGCAATATTGATAGGCAGTCTATTACTCTTTTTGCCCATTAGCAGTAAAAGCGGAAAATCCGTGTCCTATTTAGACGCTTTATTCACGGCAACCACGGCAACTTGCGTAACCGGCTTAGTCACTTTGCCTACGGTAACGACTTGGAGTCTTTTTGGGCAAATCGTCATCTTGCTGTTAATCCAAATCGGCGGTTTGGGCATCATCACCGTAATGTCTGGCTTTACAATTCTATTGCACCGCAAATTCGGGTTAAAGGACAGCCAGCTAATTAGCGACGCGTTCAATCTCACTTCTTTATCAGGGCTTGCAAGCTTTGTAAAGAAAGTGATTTTCGGCACGCTGATCGTTGAGGGAGTCGGCGCACTCCTTTATATGATTGTTTTCATCCCCGATTTTGGCGCACAAGGCATTTGGATTTCCGTGTTTAATTCCGTTTCCTCATTTTGTAACGCAGGGATTGATATCATTGCTGAAAACAGCCTTTGTAACTATGCCTTAAATCCGCTCGTCAATATCGTTACCAGTCTTTTAGTTGTTTTGGGCGGGCTTGGATATATCGTTTGGTGGGATATTCTTCGCGTACTTAAAAATATCAAAAAAGAAAAATGGAGATGTTTTCATCGGCTGACTTTGCACAGCAAAATTGTATTGATTTCCACTTTTTCTCTCATTTTCGGCGGTGCGATTGCCATTTTTGCGTTTGAATACAACAATCCCCTCACCATACAAAGCTATTCTCTTTTTGATAAAATCCAAGTGGCTTTCTTTCAATCGATTACGACAAGAACGGCAGGGTTTGCAAGCGTACCGCAGGAAAATTTAACCAACGCTTCGGCAATTCTTTGTTTGTTCCTTATGTTTGTCGGCGGTTCGCCCGTGGGTACGGCAGGGGGCGTAAAAACCGTAACCATCGTCGTGTTGCTTGCCACTGCTTATGCGGCAATTATCACCGATCAAAGCGGGTGCAACCACGTCACCGTCTACCAAGGAGTCCGACTGACCCCCGAGGACATGGAGCAATTTGAGGAAGAAATCACCTCTGCCGACCTGCTCTTACTAAATAACGAGGTGCCGG
>JAZNMA010000119.1:0-15599 GCA_045579345.1 Christensenellaceae bacterium
TGCTACTTTCAATTTCACGGAGGCAATTGTTCAGCCGAATCAAGGCGATGTTGTTACGCGCAATGAATTTAATGATTTGAAAAAAACTATTGATAATCAATTCAAACAATTAATTGATACTATCAAGGGAGCGAATAATAATGTTTCCGACAATGCAACAGTTTTTGAGCCACCCGCAAATGTTTAAGCAGTTTAACGCCTTTGCTCAAAACTTTCAGCGCAATAATTCCAATCCTCAACAGCTTGTACAAAATTTACTTAACAGCGGAAAAATGACGCAAGCACAGTTCAATCAATTTCGTAATATCGCGAATCAGATAACGGGTATGCGTCTTTAATTTTTTTTGAAAGGGTGTTTTACGTGAAATTCGGAGAAATCGAATTGGGAAAAACTTTCGGCGGCTACGAAATAATTAATCAGCCGGCGAATAAACTTCCTCAAGACCTTGCGTCTGCTATTGGAATTGTCAACAGCAATCCACTTTTTGGCGCGACTTACAACCCAATTTGGCTTTGGGGCAAGCAACTTGTCAACGGCGTTAATTATCTTTTTATCGCTGAAGATATTCGCACGACCAAAAACAAAGATAAATCTATCGTGGCGATTATCATCAATATTCCGCCGGGCGAAGGTGCAATGAAAGGCGAAGGCGCTAAAATTGTTCGTGTCATTGAAAGCGAAAAACTTAGTGAAGATGTTGAGCTTGCCTTTAATGAAATCGTCAAAGAGCTTAAAGGCGTTGCCTACAAGCCCGTCATTTATCTTGGCAAGCAAATTGTCAAAGGCGAAAATCATTACATTTTATGCGAATCAAAAATTATTTATCCCGACGCTCAACCCCGCGCCGTGATTCTTTGCATAAATATTTTTGACGGCAAGCATTCTGTTGTCAGCATTACGCCTGTTGGAAATTCGGCTGATGATAAACCTACTCTTTTCGGTTATGCTTTCACTTGGTAAATATATAAGGAGTTTTATTAATGGATATGGGAAATGGTATGTCTCCTGCTGATGTAGCGGCAGTTATGGGCAACGGCAACAATCACGGCTACGGCGGTTTTGGAAACGGTTTCGGCGACGGGAATGCTTGGTGGATTATAATCTTGTTCCTTTTCGCAATGAACGGCGGTTGGGGCAATGGCGGTTATCGTGGCGGCAATGGCGGCGGCGGTGATATTCCGTACATTGTCAACAATACGCAAAACGATATTCAACGCGGATTTAATCAGCAAGCTACTCAAAGTGCTATTGCCGCGTTGCAAGCGCAAGTTGGTAACGGCTTTGCTGATTCTGCTGTTGCTCAATGTCAAGGCAACGCGAATATCACTGCCGCTATTACCAACGGACAATATGCTACCGCTCAAGCTATCACGGGCGCAAAAGATACCATTAACGGTACTCTTAATGCCAATCAAAATGCAAGTACCGCCGCCATGAATCAGCTCGCCATGAGCTTGCAAAATTGCTGTTGTGATAATCGCGCCGGTTTAGCCGATCTTAAATATACTGTAGCTACGGAAAATTGTGCAGACCGTCAGGCAATTTCGGACGGTTTAAGAGATGTCATTGCCAACAATACGGCTAACACTACTGCGCTTGCTCAAGCCATAAATAACGGCATTCAGTCTATTAAGGATGATTTGTGTCAAGACAGATTAGACGCGGCTAATAGGCAAATTGCTCAACTTCAAACTCAACTCAATATGGCTAACCTTGCCGCAAGTCAAAATGCTCAAACCGCGCAGTTGATTCAGGACAATAACGCGCAAACGGCGGCATTGATTCAGCGCATTTCACCCGCGCCTGTTCCTTCTTATGCTGTACCTAATCCTTACACGGGATGTTGCGGCAATCAAGGCTACTACGGTTGCGGCTGTGCGGGGTGATTGTTGTGGCTGAATATAGTTCAAATGCACTTCAGACTGTTAATCCCGGCGAAACAATTATTTTCACCGAATCGCCTATACCCTGCAGACGCGGTTTGATTCGACACCGTGACGATACAGGTAACTTCTTGCTTGTAGGTTATATCCCGCGTCAATACGGTTGCCGTTGTAATCGTCAGCAAGACGCCAATTATCTTGTGGACTTTGGCGCAAATATCGCTATTCCTGCCGGCGGTACTGTTGAGGCTATTTCCGTTGCATTGACTGTTGACGGAGCTACTGTTCCTGCAAGCAATATGATTATTACACCTGCCGCCGTCGAACAATTTTTTAACGTCAGCAGAGCAATTAACGTTGCAGTTTTCGGCGGTTGTTGTGAATCACTTGCAGTAAGAAATACAAGCAGTCAACCTATCCTTGTGCAAAACGCCAATATTATTATTAGCCGCCCCGATTTAGCGGTTACGCGTTGAAAGGCAGTGACATAATGATTACTAACAAAACACTTGAAAAAATCAACGACGTCATTGAAGAAGCCATACGCCCGATTATTTCTAAAGGCGTAAATATGAATGCCGCTGAACTTGACGTACTCACTAAGGCTGTTTGCACTCTTGAAAAAATTCAACAGATTCAGGAAGGCGGCAACAGTTTTGATGACTATTCGCGCAATCGCAGTTATAATAGCTACGACGAAGACGGCAATTCTTACCGGCGCGGACGCAGTTCTGTTACAGGAAGATATATTAGCCGAGACGCTGTACCTAACTTTGAAGGCAGGTCTGCGCGCAGATTTTATGATGGCGAATCATCACGCGGCTATAGCGGACACTCTATCAAAGACCGTATGATAGCTCAACTTGAAAAAATGTATGACGACGCACAAACTGACCATGAACGCAATGTGGTTGATAATTGGTTGCGCCGTTTAAACAATGAATCTTAATTCCAATTCCTTTCAGTTATATAAAAAAATCCTCTGTAAAAAAAAATATTTGCAGAGGATTTTTTTAACTTCTAGGTTTAACGCTGAACATTAATATACCGTTGTATAATCTTGATTCGTATCTGTACTTATCACTTGAAACGGCATAGCGTTTTAAATTGGTTACAAATTTTCGTAAAATGTCGTTGCGCTCTGTTTTAGTAAATTGTGGGTCGAATATAGCAATGATTGACTGAAAAGCTAATCCTTGAAAATATCCTGCTTCGCGTCCTCCTTTTTCCGGTTCACTAAAAACCGTCACTTCAAGTAAATTCGTATCTTTATCAATGTCTATGCCTAATCCTACAGAACTGCCGAAATAGCAATAGATTGTCTCCTTGCCGTTTTCTTTTTTGGTTGTAAATTTTTTTATGAGAAGTTGCGGCTCTTCGTGTTGGCTGACTTGCTCATTATATCGCTCACGGAAAGTTTGAAAGTTTATTCCTAATTTTTTCACTGTTTCAATCGACTGCTCCGATTTTGTTATTGCCGATGTTGCTTTGTCGGGAACTTTAGTACCATAATTCATTACAAACGCTAATGCTAATATTACTAATAAGCATATAATAAATTTTTGTTTTTGATCATCCGGCAACATAACCGCATTTTCCTTTCATCATTTTTTATTTCTTCAAAGGCTTTGCCTGACTCAAAATATTTTTATACATATAAATATCTTGCACGGAGCGTATTTGTCGCTTGCTAAATTCTTTATCTCCCGACGGTACATTTATATAAAGCCGACCATTGGCAATATCAATCCGGCATATCCATTCTGCAGGATTTTCTTGCAAAAATATTTCTAACGTTTCGCCTTCTTTAAAATTTATTTCGCGCCCATTTAATAAGTCAAAAATTAATGCCTTTACAATCAAATATCCTTCCGGCGTCGACGTTAAAGGTGGTGGAACTACTTCAACTTCATTTTTGTTTTTTACCTTTTCTGTCTTGGTTTCAGTCTCAGATAATTTTTCATTGTCCAAAACTGTTTGAAGTCGCTCACTTATCTTTTCATTTATCAATTCCCCAAAAGCTTTTTTTACAATCGGTCTCAAATCATCAATTACTTTTTGCGTCTTGCGTCCTTTGTAAATGTCCGTCAATACATATGTGACAAATTCATTGTCCGGCTCTTCAAGTTGCTTTAATAAAAATTGCTTTATCTGATCATTGTAATTTAATTCGGCGGCTTTTGCTAATACCGAACTAATTGTAAATACATCTTTTTTAAACTGGTGTAAGTCTGCTATGTCACTGTCCTTGAGATTTACCAAATTTACTATCAAAAACGGCTTGGTATCCATTCGGTTTTGTTCCGCTAAGTCTGTGTAAAATTGATATATCACGCCGTTTGTCAATATTCCAAACTTCGCCGACGTTGTTGAAAAATATCTAAAAAGTTGCGATCCGTGCTTGTTGAGATTTTCTCCACTGCATTTGGCTTCTATGAGAATAATCGGATTCTGTTTCTTATCCAATATTGCATAGTCTACCTTTTCGCCTTTCTTTATTCCTACATCCGCCGTATATTCCGGCACAAACTCAAGCGGGTTAAATACGTCATATCCTAAAAGACTAAAAAAGGGCATTACCATTGCCGTTTTGGTCGCTTCTTCTGTTTTTACTTTCGTCGTTAATGTTCTTATTCGTGTACAAAATTCTTTCAATGTGTTTGCAAAATCCACTGTCACTTAGCTCCTTTATTTATTTTTGTTTCAGACAATTTTCCCTCCCGCCTTTTACCCCCGCCTCCTAATCTTTGGGCGTGCTGAAAAAGTCTTCAAGGTTGATGATTTTACTTGCCGCGAAAATCTTTGCGAACGGATTAAATCTCGGATATAGCTGAATACCTTTTGCTTATTGACTGCGTCCAATTCTTCCATATCGCTCAAAAGTATCGTTTGCTCTTCGGACAACTGCGGAACTTCCTCCGCTTCATCGTTACCCAATAAATAATCAGCTGTCACGTTGAAACGTTGCGAAATTTCTTTCAGCATTGCAATGTTAGGTGCTGATTTCTCCGTTTCCCAATTCGCTATCGTTTGCTGTGATACACCTAACATTTTTGCTAAATCGTCTTGAGTCAACTCGAATTTAAACCGCACTTCTTTCAATCTCTTTGAAAACATTTTTACCACCACCTTTTATAAAAATTTTACCAAAAATATTTGTAAAATCAAGGCAAAAAATTTCGATAAAAGTAATTGACTTATACGAAATTTGTTTGTAAAATATCAAAAAAAATTGTGGAAGTGAGGGTGGATTTTGAAAAGAGATTTATTAATAGATTTTCGCGGACGCAAAAACCAATCTGAAATGGCTAAACGTTATGGCGTATCGCAACAACTTTGGTCTTGCTGGGAAAACGGGTTGTCTACTCCTCCGCCCCATATTATGAAACAGATTGAGATTGATTCTAATATCCCTATGGAAGATATTTTTTATGACGCTTTCCATAAGAATTTTTGAAAGGGGGTGTACTTTATGTTTGAGCATTTCGACCATACCTTAACTCACTGGGACGTTCTTTTTGACGTTGAATCTCTTATCGTCGAAGACATTATCTTCGATGACGGCTTTTCTCCTAAGTGGCAGTTCCTCTGGAACGCTATTCAAAATGCTAAAAAAAATCTGCCGAACTTTATTAAATTGCAAGAAAAAATGGCGTCTGATAACGCCGACAATATGTTAAATCAAATTCTTAAGACACTTTGATTATAGCATATCCTTCTTGCTTTTTGCAATCACTTTAATCTCCTAACACTCACAAAAATTTTTTCGAACTTAATCAGCGAAAGTTGGTTACCTGCAGTTCGGCTCTCCAACTCCCTTGCCGGACTGCAGACACAAACTTTCATTAGTTCAAAAAATATTTTAGGAGGTGCCGATATGGCAACAAAAAAAGTTCAAAAAGCGGAACTTACAATCCCCATATTGCAGATTAAAACTTTTGATTTGCATATCGTCGGCGATGCGCCGCTTATCTCTCACGCTTGGAGCGAAAAGGCTAAACTTATGATGTTGGGTAAGCAACAAAAAAAAGCAACGACGGCTAAAGAGGTTCGCCGCCCTGCCGTTGAGTTCGCTGATTCGCTTTATTGGCTTACTGAAAAGCCTAATTTTGACAGCTTGTCTGATGAACAAGCGCAGGATATTCTTCAAGACATTATCCCTAAAAGTAAGTTTGGGTTTCCCACTTTAGCTTTTAAACAGGCGGCTATCGAAGGCGCATTTCAGCAAAAAGTTATCGACAAGATGACTACTTATCGCGGGGCTATTCACGTTATCGATGAATATGCCGTAATTGACGGTACTCCTACTCCACGCGAAGATATTGTACGTATCGGTATGGGTTCTACCGATTTACGTTATCGCGCTGAATTTAAATCTTGGTCGACTGTCCTTCATATTAAATATAACAGCGGTGCTATTTCACTTGAACAGGTTGTCAATTTATTTAATGTTGGCGGTTTTTCTAACGGCGTCGGCGATTGGCGTTCTGCTAAAAACGGTAAATACGGTGCTTTCCACGTCGAAAGTATTGTTTAATTTTTGATTCGACGGGGCGGCGTATGTTGTGGCTCGGTAAGGCAAGGTATGTTGATGTTCGGTAAGGCTAGGCGCGTTTTGGCTGGTATGGCGAGTTCTGGTCAGTTTAGGCTTGGTATGGTTGGTTTCGTTATGGTATGTTGTGGCACAGCGCGTTTTGGCTGGCAGGGCTATATATTTAAAATCGAAAGGAGTAATTTCAATGGTTTATGGTTGGAAGTACCCGCAAGCTGTTGACGCTCAAGTTGCCGGTGAAGAATTTGAAAGAATTGAAAGTAAGTTCGGTACATTAACGGCTGAAAATGTTCTCGACGAATCGCGCGACATTAATGCCGTTTTGCACCCTTGCTTTGAATGGAATGACAACATTGCCGCTGAAAAATTTCGGGTTGAACAGGCTAGACATATGATTGGCAATATTACCGTCATTGTTGAAATGCCTGCCTTTGAGGATAATGTTCAGCGGCAAATTGTTACCCGCGCTTACGTCGATGTTTCTGAAAAACCTAAGGGAAAATATGTTCAAATTAAAACCGCTCTTAGTCAAGAAAATTACAGACAACGTATCTTGAGAAATGCACTTGCCGAATTGCGTATGTTCCAAAATAAATATCAGATTTACGCGGAACTTACCGGTGTTTGTAAAGCTATTGATAATTTTGCCGCCACTTTCGACGGCTAAATTATATATTGTCTAGGCTCGGCGCGGTTTATTGGGGCTTGGTTTTGCTGGCATGGTTCGGCTCGGTATATTCAGGTTAGGTCTGGCGCGTCGTGTTTAGACGGGGTTCGTCTAGGTTAGGCACGGCAAGGCGAAAGTTGGTTTCTACAATCCCTAGTATGCTTAAGAGTTTGGGATTGTAGGCGCGAATTTTTGTAATTTCATAATCATAGAAAGGTGGTACTTAATGAGTAGACCGCTTTACGATATTAGCAAACGCTTTGAAAATCTTTGGAATCTTTGTCTTGATGATAACGTTGACTTGGATTCTCTTGAAAACGCTATACAATCTGTTGAAGGCGAACTCGAAGATAAAGTTGCCAACGGTATTGCTATCATTCAGGATTTAAAATTTCACGCCGACGCTATGGGCGATGAAGCTAAACGCCTTGCTCTTAGAAAAAAGGCTATCGATAACAAAATTGATTGGCTCAAATCTTATTACCTTGATCATCTTTCCAAAATGGGCAAGTCTAAAGTCTTAACTAATCTCGGTACTATGTCCATTGCTAAAGCCGGCGGTAAACGCCCTCTCAAAATTGACGACGAAAATTTAATCCCCAATAATTTTAAATTTATCGTTCACCAAATTAATAAAGACGCTCTCCGTACAGCACTTGAGTCCGGCGAATCCGTTCAAGGCGCTCATCTCGAAGACCGCGTACTTTATCTCAAAATTTTTTAATGAAACTTCGGGTATTAAAAAGCCTCCTTTCTGATACATTGTTGGAATCCCCGCCGTTGTCTTAGCCGTAGATAATATGACGGCGGTCGATTTTCAACAGACCACATCTCTATTTTTACTAGGAGTGATTATTATGTTCAAAGAAATTTCAGGCGAACAGTACAGGAATTTTCTGCTGGACGAAAAAAAGGCGTCTTCCGACGCCCAAAATACCGAATAAGAAAAAATCATAATTAGACAGGAGAATTATATATGACTACAAAACAAATTGCAAGCTCCGATTTGGAACGTGACCTTCTCGGTATGCTCATCTTTAGCAAGGGTGACGCTGTTCCCGCTATCTCCGACTTCTTGTCCCCAAATGATTTCTTTATCCCCGCCTTCAAAGATATTTTTTCATCTATCCTGAATATCTATCGGCAAGGCTTTAAGCTCAATATCCATTCTTTGTCTTTAGATTTAAAAGCGTCTTTCCCCGACAAACCCGATTTGCTTAAAATCGCTGTTAGTCTTAAAGAGGGTGCCTTCTCGGACTCTTATGTCATTCCTTACGCTAAAAAAATTAAGGAACATTCTCTGCGCTCCCAGCTCGCTGATTACACTGAGGGTTTCCACGATAAGTTGTCCAACGCTGATGAAGATTTGGACTCTCTCATTGTCGACGCTAAAAATTTCTTACAATCTTTTGATTATGTCGACGCTCCTAATTCTCTCATCACTCAATCTTTTTTCTTTGATCAGCTTTTTTTTCCTGAACTCGACCGTTGCAAACTTTACGCCAATCGCAAGACCGGTTTTTTCAATATCGATGAACACCAAATTTTTGCTCCTGGTCTCTACGTCTTAGGCGCTACCCCCGCTTGCGGTAAAACTACTTTTGCTTGGCAACTTCTCAATCAACTTTCTCAAAACGGAGAATTTTGCATTTTTTGTTCTTACGAAATGTCTAAAATTGAACTCTACACCAAATCTCTTGCACGTGAACTTTTCCTGCGCGATAATAATTCTACTATCACTGCCGCCGATATTCGCAAGGGCGCTAAGTCTGATTTACTTGATGAAATTGTTCTCGACATTATTCACGGTAACTCTAATTTCAATGTCTCACTCTTTGAACTTCAAGATGAATCCATTGATGACTTGCTCCGCTTGCTTAAGCCTCTTTGCAAAAATAGAGATAAACCTCCCGTCGTTTGTCTCGACTACCTGCAAATTGTTCCTTCCAACGATAAAAAACTTTTATCCGATAAAGCCAAAATTGATGATATTGTCCGTAAACTTAAAACTTTTCAACGTGAAACTAATACCACTTTCATTGTCATTAGTTCTTTTAATCGCATAAACTATTACGCGCAGGTTACCTTTGAATCTTTCAAAGAATCCGGCAATATCGAATACACCGCCGACGTTATTTGGGCTTTACAGCTTAACGCCGCCAATCAAATTAAATTCGGCGATTCTGTTTCCGATACCCGCAAAAAATTTGAAGATGCTAAACGTCAGCAACCGCGCGAAATTCAACTTAAGTGCTTGAAAAATCGCAGTGGTATGAATTATGACTGCTTCTTCAATTACTTCTCCGCACATGATTATTTTGAACCCTGTAATGAGTTTGAACTGCCGCCCAATGATAACCAAAATTCTACGTCATATAATGATGAAGATGATGCTGATAATAATTTGAAAGGAGCGATGGATAGTGACTAATTTCGCTGATTCTGTTCGGGACGCTTTGCAAAACGTCCACTTCAAGCCCACTCGTACTCGCGTCGAACTTAACGACAAAGCCACTAAAAAATATTTTAACCTTGACGCTGAAACTTATGATTTTTTGATTAACAAACACGGTACTTACAATATCGTTGAGAAAAAAAATCATAAGAAACACGGTAAAGTTAGGACGCCTACTACTCTCTCCAATGCCGACGGCTATTCTAACGTTAAACCACTTAACGAATTTGACCGCGCCGTTCAATGCGCTATTATCTCCGAACAACTTGCTGGTAACAGATACACCACGCCCGCTATCATCTTCCGGGCGCTCGTTGGTAAAGTCGGTGAAGTCGGCGTCACTCCTTCCGTCAATCAAGAAAAAGCCATTCTTGAATCCATTGATAAATTAATGTTCACTCGTTTCAATGCCGATACCGCTAAATCTTTTGAAATTCTCAAATACCCCAACGGTGACGAAATTAAATTGAAAAAATCCGCTATCCTTCCTGCTTGTATCGTTGACGCTAAAATTAACGGTCAAGTTATTGATAACGTTATTTTCTTCGACCGTGAATCCCCTCTCTATTTGATTGCTAATGCCAAAAATCAAATCATCCGCTACGACGCTAAACTTCTTGACGTTCCCAATATGAACAATACCCCGATGATCATTACTATCAAAAATTATGTCATTCGCCGTATCTGCGAAATTAAACTTCACAAGCAACTTGCTAAAACTCTTACCTTCGATGACATTTTTCAAAAATGCCGTATTGATAAAGCTTCCAATAAAACTAAATTTGACGCTCGTAACATCATCTTCCGCTTTCTTCAACATCTCATCGACCATAACTTTATCGACTCCTTCGATATTGTCAAAAATAAAAATGGCAAAAAATTTTATGCCGTTACCTTCACTTTTTCTGAAAAAATTCCTGAGAACAATTTCCCCGATACCCCAAATTCTGACGGTAAACCTAGCTATAGTAATTTGGTAATTAGCTCTAGTAATTCGGTAACTAACTATAGTAATTCAGGAACTAGCTATAGTAATTCAGGAATTAGGCATAAATCCAAACATAAGAAAAAAGGTAGACGCCGTGCCGATTCTGCCGCCTAATTTTTCAAGCCGAAAAATCCTTATACTTTTAAACTTTATAAACTAAGTAGCGATGGCGGACGCGCTTCGCTTCGTTCGCTACACTACGTTCCGCTCACTACGCTAGCGCTTGCGTCTGCGCTTATGCCTATGGCAACGCTTGACGCACCGCCACGCACAAAGAGAAAAAAGTAAAAAATAATATTATCACTATATCCTTCTTGATAGTATTTTTAACGTTAAACATAAGATTAAGTTAATTAGCTAAATAAAGTTAATTATAAAATTAATAAATATAAGGACCGCGTGGAATTTTTTCAAAAACGGTGCAATTTAAAAATCAAAAAGGTAGGGAAAATTTATGGGAACAGAAATGACAGCAACGACGAAAATGACGTTGCCGCAACTGCTCAAAACGGACAGAGTAAATAGCCGGTTCAAGGAGTTGCTGGGGGCGGGCGCAACAAATTTTGTTTCGTCAATCTTGACGATGTATAAAGAAAATAAAAAGTTGCAAGACTGCGATCCTATTTCAATATTGACGGCGGCAGGACAAGCGGCAAATTTGAAATTGTCGATAATGCCGCAACGGGGCTATGCGTATGTCATTCCGTATTATGACTATAAAAGCGGAAAATATATGGCACAGTTCCAAATTGGGTACAAAGGTTTAATCCAACTTGCGATGCGCTCGGGTCAAGTTCGCAAATTGAATTGCGCAGAAATTTATGAAGGACAAATTAAACAATTCAATCCGATTACCGGCGATGTCGAATGGGGCGAAATTGCGTCGGAAAAAGTTGTAGGATATGCGGCATATATGGAATTGATAAACGGCTTTTCAAAACTTATATATATGAGTAAAGCAGATGTCGAAAGGCACGCTATGAATTTTTCTGAAAGTTACCGAAATGAAAAAACGCGGGAACGCTCTGTCTGGGCGAAAAATTTTGACGCGATGGCGAAAAAAACAGTAATGAAAAAATTGCTTACAACATATGCACCAATGTCAACCGAAATGCAGGAGGCTTTGCAAGTTGATGACACGGGAAAAATTTCTGCGCCTACTTACGATCCGAAAGTTGATGACGTTGCGGAGTTTGATACCATAGATATTGAGACCGGTGAAGTTTTAAACGACGAAACAGAAAGTAAAGCGTCGTAGTTTAAGGACGTGACAAAATGAAAACCGAAGAAGAAAAAATCATAAAGGCATATCTTTTTAAAGTATGGAAAAAATATAAAAGTCCAAAGTTTTTCCTTGCCGGAGCAGTTATCGGAAAAGTTGCCGACATTTATGCGCTTGCCAGTCAATACGGCATTGACGCGCAGATTGTTAAAAATTTTTGCAGACGTTTTGAAGTCGATTCGCCAATAAACGACATTAACAAAGTTGTTGTCATTCGCAGTATTTATCGGCAACTGCATAACTGGTATTGCTATGGCGGCAAGTTTGATGATGATTTTCCGCAGGATATTTACGCCATATTGAGCAAGGCTAAGGATGAAAAAGTTAGGCTCGGCGATATGGGGGAATTAGAGATTGAGGACAAACCACAATATGAATTTACAACTGCCGTCTTTGTTCCGCCTGTAAAAAATAAAGTAGAAATTAAAAAATCAAATAATGAAGTAATTCGGGATATTGAACTTGAACGCGATATTGAACGCCATTTAGTGTCGAAGTCAGAATCAGCAAAGGCATATGAAAGATGTATCAGAATGCTGTATGACGGGAAATACCTTGCCTTGACTTTCCGTACTAAAAACAATAAAGAGGCTATGCTGGAAACTGTTAATGACGAAGTAAATTATCTTTTCGCAGATGAAACTAGAAGTGCTGCAACGCCGGAGGAATTTTATTCGGTATGGAAATTCCTGAAATTTAAGCAGATTGATTTGGATGAAATTCTTGAAGGCGTGAAAGCGCAGAAAGTTGACGAATTTGAAGAAATTGGGCGTAAGAGTCGGGGCTTGGAAACTTTCTTTGAATTTTTGATAAACTTTAAAAAAGCTCGCGCAGAAGAATTGATAGACTTTGAAGTTAAGGCGCAAATTTGGGGAATAGACCTTAAGAAAATGTTGTCCGAAGAAATTTTAAGTCTTTGTGATTATGATACGGCAACTGATGAAGTTTATGAAAAATCTAGCGGTGAACTTCTCACGAATATTAGATTTTCGGATATCAATCTTGAATTGGTAACAGCTTGAAAGGTGGTATGTGTATGTGGATGACGATTGATAAAAGTGTAGCGTTGAATTTGTCACAAGCAATACGAATTTATTGCACGCCGTTTAGTGGACGCCATATGATTAAGGCGGAATTTGCTGATAGCACTGTTACGCTTCATATTTTCGACACTGCCGATGACGCTCATAACTATATTGAAAAGCTTGTCGATGAATTGAACGGTAAATCACAGCCTAAACTCGGTTATGCCTTCACTTGGCTTAGTGCCATTGAAAAACTGCCGCCTGATAAAAAATCTGAATTTGATAAAATTGCTCAAATTTGGTTAAACAGTCTCGGCGAACCTGAAACCTGTATCGCCGACGATAGTCAATATTATAAATTGGCGGAAAATGAAGACGAAGTTATTTTCGCTCCAAAGCCTAAAAAAATCGCTGACGACGGTATTGAATGGTGAAGCTAACAATACCGATTGACGCCGTACCGCAGAAAAGAGCCGATACACAAAAAGGTAGTAAGCGGCGTTTTGACCCTGCTAAGTCCAGAAAGTTCAAACACGATTTCGCCATTTTAGTAAAGTCGCTTGCTAATTCAGCGTTTTACTCCGGCGAACTCAAAGTTGAACTTCATATCTTCCGCAACTTCAATCGTAAGTCTCACGCGCACTTCGGTGACATTGATAACTTAGTTAAATCTATTTTCGACGCTTTAACAGGGGTACTTTGGAAAGATGACAGACAGGTTGTCGACCTGCGCGTTACCAAAAATCTTTCCGATACTCCACACGTCGAACTTGCCATTGAGGAGGTGTTGTAAATGTATATTGGGAACTGCCCAGTTTGCGGGAAAATGGTAGTTTATGCCAGCTTAGAGGAATCTTTTGGCTCCGATGATTGCCCGCATTGTCGAAGAGACGCCGAAAGGTATTGCCGTGAATGGGATAAAAAACTTGCGAAAATGTTTTTGGCAATGACGGAAATTCCAGACGAATGTGCATTACAAAAGTGGGCGCGTAATACGCTTACTTTTGACAAGGATTATAAAATCACTCTTTATAGTAGTACGTTTAATTATAACGACGAAAACCGCGGAACGTTGGCAAAGGATTTTAAAGTTATAGTAAATAGCGAGAATGATGAAATTATTTGCTTTATTGGTAACGCCAGATATTCATTTGCTAAATACTATTCAGTAAAAAACTTTAAAGCGGCAATTTACAAATTGAAAGAGGCAATAGAACGCGGCGATAGAAGTTTTAGTTTTCCGTCAGATTTTGACCTTATAAATTTTAGGAGGGAATTAATTTGAAAAATGTGCCAATTAAATTTCGCGGTCAGCAACTTACTGCCGATAAAGATTTTGTTTATGGCGATTTAATTCAGTACCCCTACGATTTGCCCGTCATTAGAGTTTTTGACGACGAAGAGTGTAAAAAGGGCTTGTACGCGTATGACGATTATAAAGTTTATCCCGAAAGCGTTGCTCAACTTGTAGGTTACGACGCCGACGGCAAAGAAGTCTACGAAGGCGACGAACTTTATTATTATAGGTGCTTTTGCGTGTCCGGCGATTATATTAGACAAAATAAAATACCACTGGCTGGAGTGTGTACGGTTATTAGCGCAGACCGTTTAGACGGCTTGTACGCTGTAGGATTAAATGACCACTTTGATTACGAATTTTTATTAAAGAAATTTAACAAAGAGAAAAATTGATAAACTCTGCCGCCCAAAGGGGGTGATTCTATTGAAAGGTGTTATCATTAAGTTTAAGGCTAAGGCTAAGCGCGGCGGTTACTAAAAGGTATGGATTTATTTGCTTTTTGGTGATTTCAATGGATAAAAATGATAGCAAGGCGTTTTTACAACGTGCATTTAATTTGTATCAGGATTTAGATTGTAAAATAGAACAGTTTACGCGGTTACAGTCTTTAGCTCAAAAAGTTACTTCGATTATAGGATGTGTTCCGAGTACAGAGAATAATCACGTATCCTTTTTGGAAAACGCCATAGTTGAACTTAACGAACAATCTTTAAAGATTCAGTCGAGCATATTGGTATTTGTGACAACGGTGTCTGAAATTGCAGAAGTGATTTCAAAAGTTGAAAACGACGATGAGCGGTTAGTACTGAGCTATAGATACCTTGCTTTTAGAACTTGGAATGATATTGCCGGTAAATTAAATTTTAGTACTCAGCATATCTATAGACTTCATGGCAATGCCTTATTGAGCGTGTCTGATATTGTAGAAAAAAAGATGAGAGTAAATGAGAGTAAATGAGAGTAAATGAGAGCTTGCACAATGTGATATAATAGAATTGGTGAATTAAAAAATTGTTAATGAAATTATGCCCGCAATGCGGGAAACGTCACATACATAATCAGCGTTGCACTTGTGGCAACGTTTTTTTACGCCATAAGCTTTATAACGCTACGCGCCGTGATAAAACCAAAAATGAATTCTACCAAAGTAAAGTTTGGAGGACATTGGCGGCTATGGTAAAGTCTCGGGCAAATGGATTAGATGAATATGCGTTGTCACAAGGTCATTTGGTGACCGGCAACACTGCGCATCACATTTACCCTATAGACGAACGCCCAGACATGCAGTTATCTCTGGAAAATTTGATTTATGTATCGGCAAGTACACATAATTGGATACACGCTGAATATAATCGCAGTGCCGACGCGCGGCGTGAACTTCAGATAAAATTATTAGAAATAGTAGCGGGGGTAGTGAAAAAAGTATAGTGACGATTGAAATTCAAG
>JAZNMA010000120.1:0-11242 GCA_045579345.1 Christensenellaceae bacterium
ATTCAACAATCAATAGTTGGAATGGACGTTGATTTAGGTGTTCACGAACATACTTTTGAGAATGGGGTTTGCATTTGTGGATACGTTGAACCACATACTCACGAGTATACCGAGTCTAAGTACTCAACAACGCAACACTGGTATGAGTGTTCTTGTGGTGCTTATGAAACAAAAGAAAACCATAAAGGTGGAACAGCAACTTGTCAAGTAAAAGCAACTTGTTCGGTTTGTGATACTGTTTATGGCGATTTTGCTGAACACGAGCCAAAAACTGCTTGGGTTATTACCGATACGCACCATTATCATGAGTGTGCTTATGGTTGTACAGAAAAATTAAATTATAGTGAGCATAGTTTTACAAACTACGTTTCTAATAATGATGCAACTTATGAAAGTGACGGAACAAAGACTGCTCAATGTGACGGCGGGTGTGGTAAAACGCATACAGTTACCGACGTTGGTTCTATGCTTATTAAAGATGAAATAAGATTTACCACCCTTAACGTTAACGATAAAAACGTTTATGGTAAAGTTTCTAATGCAACAACAGAGTTTGTGTTCTATGAAGAAATATTTGTTAGTGGAAACGCAACTTACGTTGTTGACAACGATAAAGATTGTACGTCGCCTATTGATAGTAAAACGGTCGATTTAGTTGTTGGCGACAATACTTTCTATGTTTTAGAAACAGTTGGTAATAACGTTAAATTATATACCGTTACAATACATCGTAGAGAAATGTTTACTGTTACGTTTAATACGAATGGTGGAACGGCAGTTGATAATCAAACTATTGAAGAAGATTATTTTGCAACTGCACCAACCACGTCAAAAACGGGATATACTTTTGACGGCTGGGATTATGATTTTAATACTGCGATTACTAAAGATACAGTTATTAATGCGAAATGGTCTATTAACCAATATACTATTACTATTGTTTATAATAATGGTCAAGATGATTTAGTTTTAACGCAAGATTATAATAGTGATATTGCAACTGTTTCTAACCCAACAAAAACAGGCTATAGTTTTACTGGTTGGGATAAAACAATTCCAGGCAAAATGCCAGCAGAAGACGTGATGATTAATGCTACTTGGAAAATTAATCAATATACGATTACTATTGTTTACAATAACGGTCAAGAAAATTTGGTAATTAGACAGGACTATAACACCGATATTGAAACAATAGCAAATCCAGAAAAGATAGGCTACACTTTTGCTAATTGGGATAAAATAATTCCGAGCAAAATGCCAGCAGAAAACGTAACGATTAAAGCAAGTTGGGACGTTATTGAATATTACATTACTTATAATCTCAATAGTGGAACTTTAAGCACATCTAAAAATAAATACACGATAGAACAATCAATTACTTTTGATAATCCTACCCGTGATTATTATACTTTCAGCGGTTGGTATTATAATGCGGATTTTAGTGGTAGTAATGTTGATGGAATAGCCGTTGGCTCTTATGGTGATATAGAACTTTATGCAAAGTGGATACCTATTGATTATGGTATAACTTATGCGCTAAACGGTGGAACTAACGATAAAAACAATCCTACTAAATATAACGTAGAAACGTCAACTATTACCTTGAAGAATCCAACTAGAGACAGCTATACCTTTGACGGCTGGTATTTAGAAGAAACGTTTAATACTAAAGTAACTCAAATAGAACAAGGTTCTCATGGGGACATAAAACTTTATGTAAAATGGACGCCTATTGATTATGATATAACTTACGTGCTTGATGGTGGAATTAATGATAAAACTAATCCTGAAAGATATAATATAGAAACTGAAACAATAATTTTTAATGAACCTACAAGAGACGGATATTCATTTGACGGTTGGTATTTAGAAGAAACGTTTGCAACAAAAGTAACTAAAATAGAGCATGGTTCTCACGGAAACGCAAAAATTTATGCAAAATGGCTTGCAATATTCACGCTTTCAGACGGTGTAGTTACAGGCTTAACCGCTCATGGTGAAACTTTATCCGAAATTATTGTTCCTAAAAGCATAGACAATGTTGAAATAACAAGTATAGGTGGTTTTGCGTTTGAAAATTGCGACTTACTTACAAGCGTAACAATAGGAAACAGTGTAACAAGTATAGGTAATTATGCGTTCTATGCTTGTAGTTCGTTAACAAAGGTAAATTATTTGGGGACGATAGACCAATGGGCACAAATAGAGTTTTATGGTTATAATTCAAATCCATTATGTTATGCTGAAAACTTATACATAAACAACGAACTAGTAACCGAAGCTAAATTAACAATGACAACAAAGATAGGTTCTTATGCGTTCTATAATTGCAATAGTTTAACAAGTATAGAAATACCAAATAGTGTAACAAGTATAGGTGATGATGCGTTCTATAATTGCAATAGTTTAACAAAAGTAAACTATTTAGGGACAATAGACAGTTGGGCGCAAATATCATTTGATGATTTTTATTCAAATCCAACAAATTATGCTAAAAACTTATATATAAATGACGTATTAATGACAGAAGCAAATATAACAACAAAAATAAATAATTATGCGTTCTTAGGTTGCAGTTCATTAACAAGTGTAACTATAGGTAACAGCGTAACAAGTATAGGTGATTATGCTTTCTATAAATGTAGTAAATTAACAAATATTAAAATCCCAAATAGCGTAACAAGTATAGGTGCTGCTGCGTTCTATAATTGCAGTTCATTGACAAGTATAGTAATACCAGATACCGTAACAAGTATAGGTGGATATGCGTTCTATGGGTGTACTTCATTAACTAGTATAGAAATACCGAACAGTGTAATGAGTATAAGAAATCATACGTTCTATAATTGCTATTCATTAACAAGTGTAACTATAGGTAACAGTGTAACAAGTATAGGTGCTGCTGCGTTCCGTAATTGCAATAGTTTAACAAGTATAGAAATACCAAATGGTGTAACAAGTATAGGTGCTGAGGCGTTCTATTATTGCAGTTCATTAACAAACATAGTAATTCCCGATAATGTAACAGGTATAGGTGAGCATGCGTTCTCTTATTGCTATTCATTAACAAGTGTGTCAATAGGCAACAGCGTAACAAGTATAGGTTCTTCTGCGTTCTCTAGTTGTTATAGATTAATAGAAGTGTATAATAAATCGAGTTTGGATATAATGATTGGCAGCAGTAGCTATGGCGGCGTAGGATATTATGCATTAAATATATATACCGAAGAAAGTAGCAGTAAATTAACAACAGATGCTAACGGATATGTTATATATGTAGACGGGACTGAAAAAGTTCTAGTGAATTATATAGGAAATGAAACAAAGGTAACTGTACCAAATGATATAACAAAAATGCACAATTATGCATTCTATAAATGCAACAACATAACTGAAATAACTTTGCCATTTGTAGGGGCATCAAAAAACGGCACAAACAATACACATTTTGGCTATATATTCGGGGCAAGCAGTTATTCTGGACAGGTAGATGATGTTCCAACTTCTTTAAGGAAAGTAACAATAACCTCGGCAACAAGTATAGGTTCTCATGCGTTCGATAATTGTAGTTCATTAACAAGCGTAGTAATAGGCGATAGTGTAACAAGCATTGGTTCTTATGCTTTCTCTGGTTGCGATTCATTAACGAGTATAGAAATACCAAATAGCGTAATAGGCATAGGTTATGAAGCATTTTATTGCTATTCACTAACTACTGTATATTATAACGGAACGGCTGAAGAGTGGAATAAAATTGTTATTGATGTTCGTAACACATATTTAACTAACGCAACCCGTTATTATAATTACGATGGACAAAACCATACTTATAAGTTTAACACAAATGGTGGGCAAGAAGTTGCAGATATTACGTCGAATCTCGTTATAACATTACCCATACCGACAAAAGAAAATTTCTATTTTGGTGGTTGGTATGACAATA
This sequence comes from Christensenellaceae bacterium, assembly GCA_045579345.1. Lineage (GTDB taxonomy): Bacteria > Bacillota > Clostridia > Christensenellales > Borkfalkiaceae > UBA1259. The sequence goes on from JAZNMA010000120.1 coordinate 3,944, forward strand.
CAGAATTTGCAGGGGCATCATATACTACAACTTATTATAGTAGCGTTTATACAACTCTTTATGCAAAGTGGTTGACCGAAGAAGTTGATGGCTCTTCATTTGAACGGGCTATAAATGTTACAAGTGGCGAAAGCATAACAGCCACTATTGATACGGCAGGTGAAAAAATCTATTATAAATTTGTGCCTACTGAAAGCAAGTCTTATACAATAAAGTCAAGTGGTAGTTTAGATACTTATGGTTATTTATACGATTCTAACTTTTCACAAATAACTTATAACGATGGAACAGCCGACTTTACTATCACCCGTTCGTTAACGGCAGGCGAAACATACTATATAGTTGTAAAAATGTACAGTAGTAGTGCAACTGGCACCTTCACCGTGTCAATAACTTAACACAAAACGCAGATAGGGTTACCCCCTATCTGCTGAAAATTTCTAAGGAGACAAAAGATGTCAGTAGAACATTTAATAAAGGATATAAAAAATTATTGTAAAAAGTATTTTCCCAACGTTAAAAAGATAGAGGCAAAAGTTATCAGTCTAGATGGTGATAGTGGTGTGATAAAAAACGTGAAAACGAGAATAGTGTTAAATGATAAAATTGAGTTTGATTATTTTGGCGGAACAAGTATTTCAGACTATGATAATTATTATAAAAACGCTTAAAATTAAAGGATGTATATAAACAAAAAGGATTTAATAGAAAGTATAAATAAATTAAACAATGAGATTTGTAAATTAATTGAACCAAATATACGAGAAATTATAGAGACTTATGTAAAAGATGAAAAATCTTATAAATTGATAAAAAGTAAAACAGATATAAAAGGAAGTAATAGTTTTTATATGATTTTTTCTGATAATATTTCTTTTACAAATAAAGGTTGTAAAATTCAATGTAATCATAAATCTTTTTATTGTGTATATCGTGGGCACTCTTATCATACAAAAGAACGTTTATTATCGCATTTGTTTTATGAATCAAATTCCAAATACCAGAATTGTATGAAAATAATGCTAAATTCTAAAAAATATAATATAAATATAGAGGAACAAACCTTGTATTTAAGCGGTAAAAAAACATCGGCGGACTTTCCTAAAGGGGAATGGATTGTGATTAGAATACCATTGGATAATTCTAAACAAGCAATTCGAGAGATGTTTGAAACTGTTTTTGATAATAAATATGGAAAGCCAGTTTTTAGCGAAAAGTGAGGATTAAAGAAATGATGACATGTTTTAAGAAAATAGATAAAAGTGCAGAAGTTTTTTATAAAAGAAAAAATCTCGGAGATGGGAAATGGCGTGTAGCAACAGAAAAAGATGTTAATGATGTTGGAGCTGTTTTTGTGGATAGCAAAGGACAATCCCACCCATTAAGTTTTATTGCAAATGCAGGTTTTTTAAATAATACAATTTCTCCCTTGCGCTTACATGGTGGGTTTGATGCTGACGGAAATCAGTTGTATAGATTTGTAGAAGTTGATGAGGATAATGCAAAAATTATAAAAAACTATATCATTAGCAATATTTGTCCAGAATAGCGATAGAAAAAGAAATCATTTCAGCTCTAAATATTTCTTTTGTATAAACTTTCTATGAAAGTATATGGTCTAAAAAATTTACAGGTTAAAAATAAAGCGCAAAAACGATAGAAAATAAAATCTATCGTTTTTCTTTTATATATGACCAAAATTGTCATATTTACTTTGTTATAATATAGTCAATCAAGCAGTTCTATTGAAAATTTTTGCAGTTATATATGTTTATTTCTAATAAGCTATCAAAATTAGTCTAAAAAGCATAAAATATATTAAAAGTATCACTTTACTGATATTTTTTATAACAAATGGGCACAATGATATTGACAAACTATCAGTAAAGTGATATAATTCGATTAGAAAAGGAGATAATATTATGGGAAATAAGATAACTCTTTATCACGGTTCTAAAAATATAATTGAAAAACCTACTCTTCATGGTGGAAAAGAAACGAATGACTATGGGTATGGTTTTTATTGCACAAAGGAACTTCAATTAGCTAATGAGTGGGCTTGCCCCGATAATAATGATGGTTATGCAAATGAATATCTTTTAGATTTAGAAGGTCTTAACGTTTTAGATTTATCGGACAAAAAGTATAACATATTAAATTGGATAGCGCTTTTGTTGCAGTATAGAATTCCTAAAGGCTTAAATCCTAATGATGAACAAGCAAGGGATTATATTATAAATAACTTTTCAGTAGATTTAACGGACATAGACGTAATTATTGGATACCGAGCAGACGACTCTTATTTTTCGTTTGCTAGGGACTTTGTTAAAAACGCTATTACGGTTTCCCAATTATCTAGAGCAATGGAATTGGGTAAACTTGGTATACAAGTTGTTTTACATTCGGAAAAGGCGTTTAATAATTTAACGTACGTTAATAGTACTATTGCAGAAAACGAAACTTATTACACAAAACGTGTTGCAAGAGATTTACAGGCAAGAGAGGAATATCAAAAAACAACTCGAAATACAAAAGTAGATAAAGATGATTTATTTATTATGGATATTATTAGACAAGAGGTAAAAAATGATGATCCGCGCATACAACGAAATATACTTAGATGATGCGATGCAAACGCTTGCAGAAATGTTTAGTTACGTCCCTAACGCAAGGCAGGCGGACATTCTTTTTCAACATTTCGTTATGAGTGGCGTTGCGTATCAATTTGGTAGGGGAAATCCTCGTTATATCAACATGCCACCTCAAGCACTTTTTTATGAAGTCGCAGGAAATAAAATGCCAATGATACAACCATGTTCTTATGGTAGGTCGCCTGAGTATTGGTGTGGTTTCGTTCTTGCATATTATCAATGGTACACAGGTTTGGGATTTGAGCAAATAGGAAGAAGATTGCCACCTTCAAGGATAATTGCAATGTATAACCCCTTGCATGAAGCAAGCATGGAAAAGTTCGTTGAAGTTGCAAACAGCATAGTTTTTCAAAAAGAGACAAACTTGGCTAGATATAGGAAAACGGCAAACTTGTCTCAACGAGAATTGGCTAGATATAGTCAAGTTTCATTAAGAGCAATTCAGTTATACGAACAACGTCAATTAGATATAAATATGGCACCAGCGATAAAATTATTTCAACTGACAAGAGTATTAGGTTGCCACGTGGAAGATTTATTAGAAAAAAATAATTAATTTTTAGGTTTACAAAGGAGAGAATGTGAAAACAAGCGATATTGGAGCCATAATTGATAAATTTATAGAAAGCAATTCATCTGCTATAATGTTTGATGGTAATTGGGGGATTGGAAAAACTTATGCTATTGAGAAACTCTTAAAGGAAGAACGGTATACAAAAAACATATATGATTATTGCAACCTTCATTATATTTCTCTATTTGGATTTAAGGATATAGAATTACTACATAAAGAATTATATAAGAAGTTTCATCCTTATAAAGCAAAAAGCACAAAAGTATTGAGCTATATTTCTTTAGCAGTTTCATTAAAGAATGCTAGTATCGGGTTTAACACTTCCGAGATAAGAAAAGATATTGAAGAAAATCAAACATATAAAACCCTATCAAAACAAGACTGGAAAAACGTAATAATTTTTGATGATATTGAAAGGGTTGCAGCAAAAAAGGATGGTTTTATCGAGCTTTTTGGTTATTTTAATCGATTGATTAATGAGGGAATTAAAATAATTGCAATATGCAATTCAAATGCGCTGGAAGAAGAGAATAAAGGAGTTTTTAAGAAGTTTAGTGAAAAGATTTTTGATAGAACTTACTCAATAACAGAGGATAATGAGGAAAGTCTAAAAAACATCTTTGCAGAGGTTTTCTCTTTTTTAGACACACAAGCAATTGCTTTACTTGATAATAATTTGAGATTTGCAAAAAAAGCAAAAATATTTATTGATGATGTTTTTAAAAAAGCGGAAGAAAACAAAGACTTAAAATCCGTGAGCGGCAGAATAGTTTGTTTGGCTTGCATATTAATTGTAAAGGAAGTATTTACCTCAAGTGTATCTGAGAAATATATTAAGGAACAAACACACAAAACCTCGGAAGATAATACCTTGTACACAAAAATATTGCTTAGTGAATATGGAACAGACGAATTCAGCATTAAGGCAATAAATAAAGAATTGGAGGGTAATAATATTCAAGGTGTTAGTTTGTTAGTAAAAGGGTTATTTGATTATTTTAAGTATTATGATTCTTCATTTTTTGCTAAAAAAGATGAGCAAAAGAGACTTTTAACCAAAAGTATTTTTTATTACAACGACTATGATAAAGAAATTGCTATAAGAGAAGTGGTGGATAAAATTTGCAAAAATTGTGAAGAGTATACTTCTAGACAAATTTATGATGCGATTAGAGATATAATGCGTTATAATGACGGCATCTTGAAGGATAAAGATTTTAATAACTTAGTAAACAAAATTTGTGAAATTAAAGATGAAAATAAAAGGCAAGAGATAATTAACGATTTTGATCATGATTTGTATTTTGAACACTCAGAAGAGGAAGAGAAGTTTGTAAGACTACTAAACAAGAAGTTAAAAGAACAAGAAAAAGATGGTTTAATTAAGTATTTACATAGTATTAATGTTGATAACTACGATGGTTCTTTGATGGGGTGGATAACAAAACTTCAAGGAAGAAATGAAAAATTGGATGAAGAAATTTGCGAACTGTTAAAATCTAAGAAATTTTTCTTGCCAGACCTTTCAAAGACGTTAAACCTAAGTCAATGGGATTTCTGCCACGAAATATGTAGTTTTGTTATAAAAGTAGATGATTCGTTAAAGAAAGGAATTGTCGACGTGTTGGAAGAACAATTGATGGAAAATCCAACAATGAAGTGTGTTAAAGAAAGGGTTGAAGCATTAAAGAAGTATGCGTTAAAAATAAAGGAGGATTAAAATGAAAGCGGTAATATACGCACAGTATAGTTCGGATAATCAGCGTGAAGAAAGTATCGAAGGGCAACTTCGTGAATGCTATGAGTACGCAAAATATAATGATATTGAAATTATAGGTGAGTATATTGATAGGGCTTTTTCTGCAAAGACTGACGATAGACCAGACTTTCAAAGGTTGATTGCCGATAGCAATAGAAAGTTTTTTGATGCCGTGCTCGTTTGGAAGTTAGACCGTTTTGCAAGAAACAGATACGACGCCGCTTTTTATAAATACACCCTTAAAAAGAATAACGTAAGAGTGCTATCGGTAAAAGAAAACATTTCAGACGGACCAGAAGGCATAATTTTAGAGTCTATGATAGAAGGTATGGCAGAGTATTATTCTGCTAACCTTTCGCAAAACGTTAAGCGCGGCTTTAAGGGAAATGCACTTAAATTAAAGTGGAACGGTGGTAACGTTCCATTTGGCTATAAGATATTTGACGGGCATTACACTATTAACGAAGATGAAGAGCCTATTGTTATAATGATTTTCAATATGTGCGCAGAAGGCAAAACCATTAAGCACATTTTCAATTACTTAAAAGAAACGGGAATACGCAGAAGCAACGGCAAGCCTATTGCATATAGCAGTATGCGGCATATGCTTACTAATAGAGCGTACATAGGTGAATTTAATCACTAGGGTGTTTTTGTGGAAAACGGTATGCCTGCAATAGTTTCTAAAGACGTGTTTGAAAAAGCGCAAGAAACGATAAAAAGAAATTCGTTTACGCCAGCCGCTAAAAGCGAAGAAAACGCATACTTATTAACGACTAAACTATTTTGTGGTAAGTGTGAAGCGATGATGACTGCTTATTCTGGTACGAGTGGGACTAAAAAAGTTTATCAATACTATGCTTGCAATAGGGCAAGAAAAAAGGCTTGCGATAAAAAGAAAATTGGTAAAGAAAAGATAGAAAACTTCGTTATAGAAAAGACTATGGCTTTTCTCAACGACGATAAGATTATCAATTATCTTGCTGAACTCTTATACAACTTGCAAGAAGAAGAGAACGTTATTATTCCTAAACTAGAAAAGCAGATAGTAGAGAAACAAAAAGAGATAGATAATATCGTTAAGGCAATTCAGTTAGGTGCAGTTTCCGAAAGTTTAATGAAAAAGTTAAACGAACTTGAAGCGCAAAAACGACTTTTTGAAGAAGAGCTTGAAAAAGAGAAAATAAAGATGCCGATTTTAACCATTGAGGAGTTCAAAATGGCACTATTACATTTTAGAGAAATAGACGTTTCAACAACTAAAGGCAAAGCAAAGCTAATTGATACCTTTATAAACAAGATATTCGCATATGACGATAAAATAAAGATAATTTATAACGTAAACGGAAAAGAAGAGAATATAACGAAAGAAGAATTAGAAAGTTCGAATTTTGAGCAACACGCTCAGCCAAAAAGAAAGCATCCATAAAAATGGGTGCTTTTCTTTTTGTTTATATCCCTAGACAGACGAAGAACGTAGTTCGTCCGTCATATGATGGGCAATCTTTGATGAGCAAGGACTCCGTAACGTAGTGTAGGAGCGTGTGTCAGGGAGTTGCCCCCAACAGCGCTAGGAACTGACGAACAACTTGTTTCACAAGTTGCAGTCGTCGACGCTGCTCCGTTTTACTACGCAGGGCTACATTTCATTTCGCCCGAGTCTGTCAGGGGCAGCCATCAAAAGAAAAGACCAACAAAAGTTGGTCTTTTTCTTTTGCCGTCGGTCCCCCGACGGAGATGAACTATCCGAGCAACACATTGTGTTGCGTCGTCGACGCTCGTCCTCAAACGCTACCGAGTGCTAAGTCTGTCAAGGTGGTTGGCCAAAGGCGCACGAGTCTGTCAGGGGCAGAATGAAAAAAGACCACATTTTTGTGGCCTTTTAATTTATATCGCTAAAAAATTCATCAAAAGAAATATCAAAAGTTTTAACAAGTGCAATTATATAACTTGCCTTTGGCTCATTAACGTTTCTTTCCCAATAATCAATGGCTTTTTGACTAACACCTATTATTTTGCCAAGTTGCATTTGAGATAAACCTTTTTCAGTTCTTAATTCTTTTATCTTTAATCCTATGTTCATATTTAAATTATAGAAGAAAACTTCTTGAAATACTTGACTAAGAAGAAATCTTCTTGTATAATTATGTAAAAAGAGTGAGAGTCACTTTAACCAAAGGAGAAAGAAAAGTATGAACGAACAATTTCAAAAGGTGCTTGATTGCCTAAAAAGAAATAAGAAGATAATTATATTTAGTACAATCATATTTCTAGTAATAATTATTATTGCAACTGCTGTATGCAGTGGTGAAAGT
>JAZNMA010000121.1:0-49694 GCA_045579345.1 Christensenellaceae bacterium
GCTTAATATATTAAATAAAAAATTAATAAATCTTAACATTTAAATTAATATATTTTAGCAGTTTAAATTTTATTATATAAATAAAAATTATTATCTTTGTAATGTGAAAATAAAAATAACAGCGCTTAATATATTAAATAAAAAATTAATAAATCTTAACATTTAAATTAATATATTTTAGCAGTTTAAATTTTATTATATAAATAAAAATTATTATCTTTGTAATAGAAAATAAAAAATATGAGTTTAATATAAATTATTTATTAATTATTAAAAATTAAAAATTATGTTTACAAAATTTGATGAGTTGACGGCTCAATTAAGTAAAGAAGTTAGCGATATTAAGAGCACTAATAGTGTACACTTAAAAATGCACTTATTTGAAGTGGCCCATAGTGCAATAAGTGAGGCTATACAAAGGGGCTACTACACGTGGGAAGATTTCAGCAGTGGCGGGATAAACTTCTCCGAGGTATGCGACTGGTGTGGCTGGCCAGACCTGCAAGATGGCGGCATATTTGAGCAGGCTATAGCCAAGGCCTGGGAAGCCTGCAAGTGGCTGCTAGACTAGCAGCCATAAACCAATAAGGCTCTAAGCCTATGAAAATAGGCTTAGAGTTTTTATAGCCAGAGCGACTGTTCCCTGGTAGGGGAGGTGTGCTCAAATTTAAACTGCTAAAAGATGCAAAAATATATGCTTATATTATTAATAAATCTTAACATTTAAATTAATATATTTTAGCAGTTTAAATTTTATTATATAAATAAAAATTATTATCTTTGTAATAGAAAATAAAAAATATGAGTTTAATATTTAAATTAATTAATTATGAAAACTACAACAATTAAAATTAAAAGAGAAAATCTGGACAGCGCAATAATAATATGGCCATCCTGCATAATATGTAAAAATGGCTTATCTTTGGGCTGGCTTAAGTATACAATATATATAATAATAGAATAAAATATAAAAGCACTGAGGCTCTAAGCCTATGAAAATAGGCTTAGAGTTTTTATAGCCAGAGCGACTGTTCCCTGGTAGGGGAGGTGTGCTCAAATTTAAACTGCTAAAAGATGCAAAAATTAGCAGCCTAATAGCCTAACAAATGCAAATAAGTGTTTAAGGCTGCTAGCCATTAAGGCGCATAATTATGCAGAAAAAACGCATATTTATGCGAAATTTTAGCGCTTTTTGCCATTTTACCTATCAAATTGTTAACTAACTGCCTACCCTATGAATAATTATGCGGTCTTTTAGGTGGCAAACAGGTGTCCAGACTTAATAAAATTTGCCAAAAAGTTACAAAAATTAGTCTAAACCAGCATAATGTTAAAAGATTCTAATGCTAGCAGATTTTAACGCTTCAAATTTTCAAGATACAAAAATTTTTATAAAACAACCGAACAAATCTGTTTGCATATCTTAACATTTATATTAGTTTTTATTAGCACAAATAATTTTTATAGTTATATTAAAAGCGCTATCTTTGTAATAGAGAAAATAAATAATAAGTTTAATATTTAAAGCTAAGCAGCTATGATTGAAATTTTTATTAATTTGAGCTCATTTATTAAGCCCCCTGCTTTTGTTAAGGTTACGCATATAGAAGCGCCTAATCTTGAAGAGCTTGAAGAGCTTGAAGCAAATGACACAATAGGCATACAATATTGGGCTAATATAAACAAGGCAGATATAGCTAAATTAAACGCTTGGTGCGAAAGTATAGGCGCCGATTGGTTTGAGTAGTAAATAGCGCAATAAGGCTCTAGACCTATAATAATAGGCCTAGAGTTTTTTAGCCAGAGCGGTCGTTCCCTGGTAGGGGGAGGCGCACCTAAATTTAAACTGCTAAAAGATGCAAAGATATATGCTTATATCATTAGCATATCTTAACAATTACATTAGTTTTTATTAGCTATAAATATTTTTATAGTTATATTAAAAGCGCTATCTTTGTAATAGAGAAAATAAATAATAAGTTTAATATTAAAAGCAGCTTATGAAAATAGAGACATTAGACCAAGCAAAACAATTTATCGGCCATCTTGTCGATGATTTGGAAGTGTGTCACCCCGATGATATAGACTACTATATTGAGGACCACCAGCAAGCCGAATACAACAAGCGCTTAAACCAAGCTTTTAATGTATTCGAAAAGCACGGGCTAGATTTGTACGAATATTTTTATAGCTTAATATCAAAATAATATGGAATATTACAAAGTAATTAAAGACGCCCAAACCTATAACAATGGGCGATGGTATACCTTAGTAAAAGATGAGCTGCTAACAGCGGCGGACGTGAAAAAATATAAGGCACCTTTGCACCTATTGCAAGCGGTCCAAGTTAAACGCACCCGCACTTTTTGGTCCTTCGGTGCAAGGTTTGAGCTCAAAGTTGTTAGAGTAGTAAAAGATTGCGCAAGCCTTAAGCAAGCCGAAAGCTATCAAAATAGGTTATATAATAGGTTTGATGGCGTTGAGCTTATAGCTTGGCCACGGCATAGCGAAGCCGGGACCTATATATGGGATTGCCAGTAAAAACCTCGCTGACGAGTCTTTGAAAATTAAGACGAAACGGGCTTCGGCCCGTCCGAGGGTAATAGTGCCCAATTAACTTAAAGCAATATTAATATGTTTAAAGACGAAGACAACAAGCCGTTTACAAGCAAGGAAATTGCGCAGGCTGCAATATTTACAATTGCATTAGTTATTCTTAGCATAATTGCAAGCAACTTTTAGCACAAATAATTTTTATAATTGTAGCAAAAGCGCTATCTTTGTAACAGAAAATAAAAATAACAAGTTTAATATTTAGAACAACATGAAAGCAACATTTAAAACAGCCGAAGAGCACCAGCTCACAGATATCAAGAATATTTGCCGAGCTATTGAAAGCGATAACTTATATTTTTGTGCGTCTAATGACGCAAAAAGAGCGCAGGCGCTCATCCCAACAGACAACGGGCTTTATAATTACACTTATTACTTTACGCATTTCGGCTTTTGCCGTGCGTCAAGAGTTGGAAGCGCTATTTGCGGCCTGGGCTACGAGCCTTATTCAAATTTAGGAAGAGCGGCCTATAATTTTTGGCAAACAGCCGTTGACGAAGGGCTTTACACGCCAACCAAGCAGCTAACTGTCAGTTGTGACGCTCATATAATTTGGATTTAAAACCTCGCTGACGAGTCTTTGAAAATTAAGACGAAACGGGCCGCAAGGTCCGTCCGAGGGTAATAGTGCCCAATTAACTTAAAATTGTTCTTTGACATTATGACACAACCAAGCCAAGCATTTACGCAAAATGCTTCAACAGCTATTGCCTGCATTAGCTGTGAGCTGCCAATAATTGAGACACAGCTTACAAGACTACAACAAGCAATAATAGACAACAGACCCGATGAGTATCTAGGCGCTAAAATTGCGATAGACATTTACGCCCGCCGCATTATTAGGACTTTAGAACAAATCGACGATACAGATATATTGGCCCAGGCTAAAGCAATGTATTGAAGTATTTTGCAATTGTTAAAAAGATATTAGCGTTTATTAGCGGCAAAAATTTTTTTATTTGTCGCTTTAGCTGTATCTTTGCAGTGTAACAAAATTAAAAAATCGTTATTTATTAATTATTAAAAAATTAGAAGTATGAAAAATTTTGAGACAATGACAACAAAGAAGCTTAACGCTCTTATGGCAACAGCAAGTGACGAAGACAAGGCAGCTATTCAGGCCGTTCTTGATAGTCGTAACCAAGTAGTAAACGACAGTGAGGACTCAGAGCTAACCGCTGAAGAGCAGGCAGCAATTGAATATGCAGAGGCAAACAACGGCGAAAATCCTATGCACAAAAGCAAGAAGGAGCGCATGACTGACGAAGCACGTGCAGCTCTTGCCGCTGAGCTTAGAGAAAAGTATTTGCACCATAAGTGCCAAGTTGTGTTGCACAACACAGTTATTTGGGCAGATGGCTATATTGCCGGCGTTATCGAAGAGAAAAAAGCAAGCACAGTGCTTTTCCGCATTAAGCTTACAGAGACAGGCCGCACAATGAATAAGGTTTACGACTCGTCAATGCTTAAGATTTCTGAAGACGAGACAGTGACACCTACACGTAAGGTTGTCGTTCGTTCAGGTAAAGCTATTGACAAGTCAGAGCCATGGACAGAAGAGGCTATCGCTGAAGAGCTTGCTAAGTATCAGGGCCTTGTTGGTATGCCTTGCGAAGTTGCTAAGGAAGACGCAAAAATCTCAGGCCGTATTTCGGGACTCGTTCCAGAAAAGCGCCAGCGCACAATTTTGCTTCGCATTGCCTATGAGACTGCCGACGGTACAAAGTACATGCACAAAGTTGCTCACGAAGGCGAAATCCCAGGTTTGACAATCCTTGAAGCAGACGAAGAGTTTACAAAGCTTAATGCTGCTTATGCTGAGCGCAACAGCCCTGAAGCTAAGGCCGCAAGACGTGCAAAGGGCGCACCAAAGGAAAGAGTATTTGCTTTGACTGCTAAGCTTGAAGCTGCTAATAAGGCACTTGAAGCTCAGAAGGCAAAAATTGAAAAGCTCACTGCTGAGCTTGCACAGGCTCAGGCTGAGCTTGGCGCAGCACTTGAAGCAGAGCAGACTAACGAAGACCTTGCATAACACATGGCACATTCCTAAAGACACTTTTACTAAGAAGCCCGGCCCTCTGGTCGGGCTTTTTTGTATACCTACGCTTTTGCATTTATTAACTTTCGCATTAACGTCTTTTAGCTATAAAAATTTTCACAGCTGCTATTAAAACAGTATCTTTGTAGTAGAGAAAATAAATAATAAGTTTAATATCTAAATCAAAACAAACATGATTATAACAGAGCAAACTATTAACACGTTTCAAAGTGAGTCAGGCCTGTGTCTATATTTCGCAGAAGGTTTGCGCTCATTTTCATACGATTATAAACAGCTAAGGCGCAAAGGCCTAACACCTGAAAAGATGGCGTGCTTGGAAATATTAGGCTTTACCGAAAATGACGAGTATGTGCACATTAAATTTATGGCGCCTAAGACTAAGGAAATTACAGTATCTTATCTTTTTAATAAGATAGCAAAATATGCACATACTGAAAGGGCTTATAAAAATCTTAGCGCAATATTTAAAAAACTATTGCCAAGCTATAATTTTTATGAGACGTCTTATGGTATAGGTATGGAAGCTCTATTCTTAACGCATGAGCAGGTACTAAAAAGAGCGCAACCTTTGTGCGACTTTTTAAACAGCATTGACTTAAAATTTGAAACCGAATACTCAGACGCAAGTTGGGTATACAGATTTAAAATATCAAAGAGTAAAGATAACCTTGAAAAAATAAATAACTATGCTAAGAATTTATGTTAGAAAGCCAGGCCAGCTAACTGGCCATGCTTACAAAGCGACAAAGTCCGTGCTAGCTCATCCTGTTAAGCTTTTGCCCTACGAGTTTGTGCGCAGGGGCTTAATTTCCGAGAACGAATGGCTGCAATCTGAAGAGCCTATAGCTCAAAGGTTTAATATCTTTATAACAGAGCGCAAATGCGATGGCCGAAAAAAACTTGCTAGGTCTTTTAAATACTTTACTTGGCGTTTAATTTATGAAAATATTTAGGTATGCAAGTGTTTATAGTAGATAGCCCGTATATTACGGCCGGAGCTCTTGACAAAAAGAGGCTTAACAAACAGATTATTGAGTGCCGACAAATCTTAGCAGCTATTAATGGCGAGACTAAAGCATGGGCAAATCATCCAGTGACTAAAATGTATTCTCAGCATGTGCCTTGGCTGGCTTTATATATGCAATGCTTACAAGCTGTTAAAAATGGCTGGCTTTATAGAGCAATGCAATACTCAGATGAGGCTGACAATATTAGGCCAAGCTTTCAAACAGACCTATATTTTAGGCACATGAAGCGCAGGCTCTATACTAAGGACCCAGTCTTTTATTTTGCTTATAAAAACCAAGGAGGCAAGACTGAGATAAATATGTATTGGGACGTGCCAGGCGCTAAATGGATATATTACCGTAATGGTAAGCGCCTAAAACTAACTAAGTACCCTCTGCGATTAATTGACAACTTAATTAGCGCACTTACGGGTACGAGCGAAGATTATAAGGAGGGTCAGGATATAGCTAAACAGCTTAAAGCTACAGGCGACCCATACTTAATTGAGAGAGTAGATAAAATATTAGAAGTATTATAAAACTTAAAGTCATGTTAATAGATTTAATCTTAGATAGATTTGACGGCGCAGAGTATGACGCCCGAGAATTTTATAATGAAGTAAGCGCATATGGAGATAGCTTAGGCCCGCAGTATATAGCAGTAGCAAGGGCTTTTGATGGCGGCGAGGAAAAAGACGTAAAGCAAGAGCTGTGCGAGTATGTTAGGTGCGGCGGCTACAATGAGAAAATTTGTGACTATATAAATAGTGTAAATTGGCTTTCAGATTAGCAAAATAAATGTTGAGCTCAAAAGAGGCTGAATTTGGCAATCCAAATTTGGCCTCTTATCATTTTATTATTTTTATATTTAAAATGCGGCACGGGCTAAAAATGGAGGCAAATTGGCTTTCATTTTTTAATTTTCGCAAAGCCTAAAATGTTTTAAGAAAAAAGTGCTGCCTAATTTGGTCTTAAAATAAGGAAATTTTGGCTTGCCAGGCTTAATCTCAACTTGCTGCTGACCAAAGTAGCCACGTACAGGGCAATAGAAAAATATGTTTGCTAACTTATCAAGTTCAATCCATTGCAGCTTTAGGACTACATTGTTAAATAGCGGTTCTTCAAGGTCACAAATAAGGTAAGGCTCAATAGATATTTGTACTTTACCGTCAGGCAAAAATTCATAGTTATCTAAGACCTCTAGGCCATTAGGGTAGCGCTCTAAGATGGGCAAAAGCTCGGCTTCATTTATTTCGTCAAGAAGGGCTTCGCCAAATCTTAGAGCACTAAAAGTGTCATTTGTTACAATTAAATTTTCCATTAGCATATTGCGCCAATTAAGCGCATTTTACCTTTTTGATAAGGCTGTAGCTCAGCTACCTTTTCGGACACGCCTAAGCTATAGCCTGTTACTTTTTCATATAATAAAATAAACCAAAATGGATGGTGCTTAAGCAGCTCAAAATAAGTATGATTAGGCATAAGGTTTGCAAGCCTTGTGGCATACTTCATTTCATAAAAGTCGAGCTTTTCTTTAGTCTTAAATCTTCGTGCTATATAGCTGTCAATTGAGGGCAGCCAATTAGCATGAGTCTGCTTTATGCAATCTATCTCGGTAAACTGCTTTATATAATACGGAAGGTCTGGCGTCACCCAATAAGAATAGCCTCCTCCATATTCTTTGCTTGCTGTATACATAAAGCCAGGATTTTCTTTAAAAGCCTGAGGGTACGCTTTACGGTATACCCTAAGCTGATAAGGGATATGTTTGCGCAAAGCTAAGGTAAAACGCTTATTAATATACTCATCATATCTTTTTACTAGCGCCTGATACTTTTGGGTGAGTATACTAACAAGTAACTGCATGTGCTCTATCGGCATAAGCTGGCTAAGGTCTAGCTGATTTTGAGCAAATGCTTTGCGCTGTATCTCAATTTTTAAAATACGCTCTTTGCGTTTCTTTTCACGCTTTACGGCCCTCGCATTTTCTGCACGCGCTAACTTGCTATCCAAAACTTGCTCTGCCTTTTTTACATAAGCTTCATATTCGGATAGCGCTTCGGGTTCTTCGTCGTCAGTAATGGCTTTTTCAGGTTCGTCTGGCTTGTCTATGCTAGCGATAGCCTCGTCTTCTATTTCCTTAGCCTGCTCTAAGCTCAGGCCAGTAGCACTTTCAAGGCGAGTATCATAAACAGTGCCTACCGTATCAGTAAGTTCGTCTATAATATGCTCTAGAGACTCTACTGATTCATCTAACTCAGTATCTTCGCTTTGCAGCTCTCTTAAGAGCTTCCAGTAGTCATTTTCTGAAAGATGATTACCAGTAAGGTCTAGGTTGTTCACGGTTAGATAATTTAAAAATTGAAATGAATATATCAAATGCTAATTTGAAGCGCAGTCCAAAAATATAAGACACTACAAGCAGCAGCAAGCCTATTCGGTGGATTAGAAATCCAAAAAAGTAGACAGGCCAATATAATACGCCTAATATATAGAGCGCGATTATTTTAAGTTTAGTTACCATAACGAATCTTCAAATACTTTAAATTTTTCTTCTCCGCATTGCGCGTTTAATGTATCGCATATAACAGTGGCTTCTGTTTCGGATAGCCCTTCTAAGAGGTCTCCGTCTTCGTCAGTAGCAACTGTGCCTTCAGGTATTCTCAAGATACAGAAATTATCTTTTTCCGGCTCAAATATTCTTTGTACAACTACCGGCGTATAAGCCTTTGTTGCGTCCAAGGCCTGCTCGCAAATATATCTAACAGCCTGGCGCCTTATAAAGTCAAGGCATGTTGGCTCTATTAAAATTTGCAAGTATAACTCTTTAAGTCTTTCAGGCTCAAAAAGCCCTTGCTCATCCATATCCTGATACTCTTTAAGCCAACGGCCAAAGCCTTCTTGTTTCTTAAATCTATAAGTAAAAGCACTTATAAACTTAAGAAACTGAGGACTTTGGATTTCGTCTGGCACATTAATAGTCGTTTTCATGGAGTCTTTTTGAAATAGCTACTATCCATAGCCCAAACCATATTATTACGCAAGCCATTACGGCAATGGCGTAAATATACCAAGGTAAGTTAAGCATACTAAAAATCCAGCATATTAGGCCAATAACGCATACAAACATTGTAATCAGCGTTAACAATACAGCTATACTTAATAAGTAAGAGCCGATGTTTTTTAAAGTACGTTTATCCATAGGCTTATTTATTTGTTGAGCCAAAGCCGCCTGTACCGCGCTCTGTGCTTGTGTTAAATACTTCAGTAGGCAATACTTCTTCAAGTTCGGCATGCACTATAGGCACTAATATAAATTGCGCAATTTTCATGCCTGGCTTTATCTCTAAACGGGCTGAGCCTGTGTTTATCAAGTGAATCCAGAGCTCACCTTGATAGTCAGAGTCTATTATCTTTGCGCCTATAATTACTGCCGAATCAAACGCGTCAGCTTTTGGCTTTTTACCGGCGCCTAAGCATGCCCATTTTGAAGTTGCTATCCCTGATTTATCAGCGCCCATAAGCATGTGGTTTTCTGGTATGCTTACTATAAGGCCTGTAGGAATAAGTACATCACAATGTGAGTGTAGGACAAAAGACTTTTCAAAGTTAGGCACAAAAAAATCTATGCCCGCTGAGCCAGGGGTGCCATACTCAGGAGACTTAACGTCTCGTATCTTTGCAAACTTAAGCTGTTTCATACTCTGTAACAATTTTAATTAGTTCTTCAACAATCGAGTTAACTTTTTCAGGAGTATATTTTGTAAAACTCTCAAGGCAGTGCTTAAATTTTGAAGCAAGATTCGCCTTTGAGAGCTGGACTTTAATTTGATTAACCCATGGCGCGCCTAATAGCTCAGTAAGGACTGTAGCATTAAGCCAAATTCGTACCACGCCATTGTCTTCGAGGTGCATGCTTGCTAATACTTGATAGCAATGAGCGCCGGAGTCTTGGGTTAACACAATATCGGTTCGGCGTATATTGTGTGTATACATTTCTGTGCGTAAGGTCTGCACCTTCATAAAAAACTTTGTTTTTAAGTCGGGACCTGAAATTCCTTCTATTCTCATTGTTCTTCTATTGTTAAGTTATTAATATAGTCATTTAACGCTCCAATATATGCTACCGCGTCCAGTAAGTTGTCTTCTTTATGCGCATAGGCTTCACGTGAAAGCTTAAGGGCTATAAGCACGCGATAAATGCCGGCTGCAGATATTCGCTCGCCAGGAGGCGCCATAAGATTATATAACTTAGCAGCTCTCACCATGGACTCATCAAATGGTCCATATTGTCGCTCTTTTTCTTCTGCTCGCTGATTTACAATTTCGTCAGCTTTTTTTAAAATATTCATAATTTTATTGTTTAGAAATATCGGTTTTAAATTCGTTTCGTAATATTATCTCGCAATTCCGTATTACCTTTTCATAATTATCCCAAGCGGCTTCTAGCACTACTGCTCTTTGATTTACAGGTAAAGCATTAACATTGCAAAATCTTACAACCTCACCGCGCTTTGCAACACTAAGGTTACCCTTGCAGTCAAGCTCTATAGCAAGCTCAGCATAATGCTTAGCTTTTTCTACATCTTCTCGTCCATTTTTATACGGATAACGCGTAATGTATTTCCATATATTTGCTTGAAATGCTGTGCACCTTGTTTTTGCGAACAATGTTACAGGCTGGTAGGGTAAATTCTTATAGTGATTACCGCCTACTTGCTTAGTTAGTATATTTTCCATTTTTTATTCTTTATTACAAAGATAATATTTTTATTTCTATCATGCAATTTTTTATTACTAAAAGACGTTAACTAAAATGTTAATAAATACTAAGTCTTTAGATATTTTTCAATCTTAGCTTTAATACTTGACATTAAGGCATTTTGCTGAGTGTCTTTACGCTTTAAAGCGCTAATAACATCTTCGTCATGAGTACCTTTTAAAATAAGGTGATGGATTATTACACCTTTTTTCTGTCCTTGTCTATGGAGCCGGGCATTAAACTGCTGGTATAATTCTAAGCTCCAGGTTTGGCCATACCAAACTATTATATTTCCGCCTGCTTGAAGATTAAGACCATGGCCCGCTGAAGCAGGGTGCGCAAGCATAACCTGTATTTGCCCATCATTCCATTCCTCTATATCACGGTTTGTCTTTAGCTCGCGGGGCTTATATTTTTTAAGGCGCTCCATTATTCTGTCCCTGTCAAATTGGAAGGTCCATGCTATAAGAACAGGCTGGCCATTCGCGTTTTCAACAATTTCCTCTAACGCACTTAACTTAATGTCATGTATTGGACAAGCTATATGCTCGTCGTCGTATACTGAGCCGTTAGCAAACTGTAAGAGCTTATTAGATAAGCCTGCCGCATCAAGCACGCTTATATTATTTTTATCTTGACTCTCTTCGGCTAATAACTGGAGTACCTTGTCTTTTTTAAAGGACTTATACCTTTTTTGCAAGGCCTCAGGCATTTTAAGCTCAATATAATTGTCTGTCTTATCCTGCAACTCTAAATAGTCCTTCGCTTTCATACTTATGCAAATATCTGATATTTTATCGTATATTTGACTTTCTGACCCCAAGAGAGGGTGATAAGAATAAACAATAGCGCCATTAGTTTGTCCAGGTCTAAAATACTTTTCACGATAGCGCGTAATTGTTTTGCCTAAACGCTCACCTCTATCCATCAAATAAATTTGAGGCCATAAGTCAATCAGACCATTTGGAGCAGGAGTGCCTGTAAGTCCAACAAATCTCTTAAAATATGGCCTTGCATTACGTAAAGCCTTAAAGCGCACAGACTTATGTGACTTAAAGCTACTTAGCTCATCCACGACTATCATGTCATAAGGCAGCTTGCCACCTCCAAATAAAGCGCATAGCCAAGCGATATTATCTCTTGAAACTATATAAATATCAGCCTTTTGCTTTGTGGCTGTTATTCTTTGAACCTCGGTACCTATTATTTTTGAAAAGCGTAAATGCCTTAAATGCGACCACTTCTCAGCTTCTTCTTGCCAAACTGACTCAGCCACGCGCTTAGGCGCAATTACTAAAACAGAGCTAATTTCGCAATAATCATTCATAAGGCTGTTTATAGCTGTAAGAGTAGATACTGTTTTGCCTAAGCCCATGTCTAAAAATAAGCCACAAAAAGAATGCTCTATTATGTGCTTTACACAGGCGCGCTGATAGTTATGTAAATTAGATTCGTTCATATTAAAAAGGTACGTCGGTTAACGATGATAAAATAGCTGGAATATCCGAAACTCTATCTATCACTTCTACTCTGAAGCCTAGACTTCTTATTTTGTCATGAGTTATTCTTTGTATAAGCCTTGGCTTTTGGCCAGTAGTTTTCAGCTCTACAAATATTAATTTTCCTCCTGGCAATAAACAAAGCCTATCGGGTAGGCCAATGCAAAAGTCGCAAGGCAGCTTTAAGCAGAGCCCGCCCAGAGCCTTAATATATTTAACAAGGCTTCGCTCTACAAGCTTTTCACTGTCTACCGTCTCTCGTCTCATACATTAAAAGTATATATTCTATTTCGAAGCCCATTTTTTCTAGCTTAGCCTTTAAGTCTTTTCTAAACTGAGCAATATCGCCGCAAGTGTTACAAAGGTCAGCCTTTTCTGAAAATTTTATAATTTTAATAGTACCGTCAGCTAAGCGGCACCTAGCTTTTTCTATTTTGTATTGCATAATTCATTTTTGTGTTTTATAATACTTATCTCTCCAAGGTCTTGGCTTTCAGGATATTCGGGCTGTATTTTAGTAAATACAACTTGCTGTGCGTCATCATCCACTCCAGCAAACTCGTAGCCTGCCGGAATATCTATTTTTAATTCTTCTTTAGTATCATACATCGTTATTTCCAAGTTTTATAATATTCATTACTTCCAAGTTTTATAAAACTCCTCACAATCATCAATAGTACCAAGTAATTCTTGATTATCATCGTAAGGGACGCAATACTTGTAACAGCCATTGGTTGTTAGGTAACTACAGTTCTGGCTACCTTCGAGATACTTACCCCAAAATGTCGGCATCCATATTTGGTTGTCGTAATCGCGAACCAATACCCTACTTTCAAAAGGAACAAGTGTAGTAATATCGAATTTGTCGGGAACTAATTTGTAGTTTATTTCATTCTCGAAAGATACTTGATAAGGATATTTTTCGGTATCTGACTTTATAAAATAATTATTATTTTTAATATCAACTACTGTATAATAAGCTGAAGATATTACACTTTTAATCCTATCTCCAACTTTAAACCTCGGTTCAACCAACTTCTCCAAAATCTTAGTTTCTGTATTCCATTTGTAGCCATTATCTTTAATTGCATCGAATAGTTTTTGTTTCTCTTCTTCGGTGGCAAGACGATAATCTTGCATAACTACAGGAATTGGATATTCCAATTTTTCAAATTTTAATTGTATATTGGATTCATTATATCTACAACCTTTTATACAAGGCACTCCATCTCCATATGAGTAATAAATACATATTTTTTTCTGTAGTCTATTATAGATTACATCCCCATCCTTAAACTTGCAAGGTGGAACAAATCCATCCCATGTAATTTTACCTTTTGGGAATAGCATTATTTCACCACCACTACAATATCTACCATCATGATATAAACTAATTAGAGTATCTTTATTAGGGGTTTCAATTCTTATCGTATAATCAGTTATATCATATAATTTACAATCTCCACACAAAGGACTATATAACTCCATGCCCTTTGGGCAATCATTAAGGAGTTCTACTATATTAATCTTTTTCATAATTATTTTCTTTAAATATTACAATACTATCAGCTTTAACTCCATCTCTAATTGTATATTCAAGAGTAGTTTTACCTTGATAAACATCAAGTGCGGATGGTATTGGCTCTTCTGTTATACTAGCAAATAAAGATGCTTCAATAATTATTAATATTGATATAATTACACCAAACCACACTCCAGTTTCAAAATCACCACCACCACTATTGTTGATGCAGAACCCTAAAATTATTAATGCGAATATAAGTATTCCTACTATAATAGCTCCTGTAATCATAATTAATATATATTTAAATTAGTTGCGTCAATAGCCAATCCTTTCTCAATAAGACCTCTATAATCTATATGATTTTTATTAAGCCAATCTAATGCTGGAATAGAAAGATGTTCCATATTACCAGAATGTTCTAATTCCCAATATTCCTTATATTGTTCTTCAGTCATACTTGAAATAGGAAATAGGTATGGTTTAATATCTCCAAAATATGCTTCAATAGGACATTCTATATCTTTTGTGACATAAGCTGTACCATCCGCGTAAATTGCAAGCAATTTCCAAACATCATCATAGTATTCTGTTTTAACGTTAACACCATAAGGCAGCCTAGCACAAAGGTCTTTTAATAGTAAATCTTTTTGTTCTTGCGTCATAATAGACTATCTTTACGTTTATAATATTTTTGTTTTCCGTATATCGCAAAATTCTTAGTAGAAGTATGTGGCTCCCAGTCAGGTAGAGACTTAAGCATATCATTTATATCACGAGTATTATAGCGTGACATATCTGTTTTGTCTTTGCCTAAGCACTCACACCATATCTCCGCTACGCATACAAAATCTTTTGGCATAGTGCCTTTTTGTGAAAGAGGGCCATTTAGCCAATTGCGACGGTCGTATAAGTCTAGCTCATTCCAATTAGCCGGGTAAAGGCGATTAAGGTAATTTTCTACTATACCTAATCGTTCGTCTACCTCTGAGTGCTTACGCTGCTCTATAGAAGCAAGCCTTGACTCAGCGTCGTCGAAATATAATGTTTCGCCTTGAGTATATAAGTTATAGGCCTCTGCCCAAATTTGGTCTACTTCTGAAGGCGTTAAGTCTTCAAATACATCTTTCTTAATAAATTCAGGTCTTACGTCAATTGGCACGAAACGACGGTTACCAGACGGGTCATGTAAAAAGTCACGAGTATTAGTAGTGCCAAAAAACACGCATTGCCTTTTGTAGGTCTCAACCACTCTTCCGTAAGCTGGCCTGAACGAATCTTCACGCTTAGTAATAAAATGCTTTACAGTCTCAACTTCGGCTTTACGTAAACCTGAGAGCTCTGCCATTTCAATAAGCCAAGCGCCTTGTATTTGTTCAAAAGCTTCTTTACCTTGAACTGTTGTAAATGTATCGGAAAACCATTCCTTACCGAGCTTTTTAATAAAGGTACTCTTTCCTGCGCCCTGAGCTCCTACTAATATTAGAGCCATATCAAACTTTACGCCAGGCTCAAGTACGCGTGCTACTGCCGCGCAAAGCGACTTTCTAATTGCCGCTCTTGTATACGTATTGTCTTCAGCTCCAAAATAGTCGATAAGTAAAGTATCAATACGAGACAAACCATCCCAGGTTAAGCCTTTAAGATAATCTATAATAGGATGGAACTTACACTTTTCAAATTCAAGGGCCAAAGCGTCATCTATTTTTTGGCTTGAAGTAATGCCATATACACACTCTATATAGTTGCGCACGCCTGAGTAGTCAACGTCTTTTAATATATCAGAGCCATTTATCTTACGCCAAGGCAGTGACTTAACAACATAACGTTTATTATCGAAGGCGTTTAGCTTAAATGCCTTTTTTATACGACAGTCATTTTGTATAATAAGATTAATATTATTGGCAGAGCATTCGTATACGCCAAGTCTATTTGCTTCCAGTTGCTCAATCCATGAGTCATCTACTTCTTCTGGCTCTTCAAACTCTTCTGTGAAGTCTAGCTTAGCATTAGCTAATTTTTCCTCAGCTATTTGTCTTTTTGTAAGAGGGTCTTTAGCTGCGAACTCCTCCATGGCTTTGAAGCTTTTTTTATCCTGCTCATTCTTTTCTTTTCCAGAGTCAAGATGCCCAAACTTGTGAAGCCTAACTAAATCAAAGGCATTACTTAAGCGGCCGCCTGCAGGGTCTGTGCCGTGGTGAGAATATGCAAATTTATCCTCATATATAATTAAACCTCCAGCGGTAGAGCCTTTTACGTAAGTATATCTACCGCCACCCGCTTTTTCATACTCATCCGCTAAAAACTTATCTATAACTTCTTGTATTGTATAAGCTCTACAAAACACACCCACGATACCTTTTTTTGTTTCTGGGTCTTCTTGCTTTTTAATAGCCGACTTTATTATATCAGTATAGTTTGTTGCTACAGGCCATTCAGTAGTATTAGTCCAGTCATTATACAAGCCTAATATATAATCTGCGTCCAGAAACTTACCATCTTGCATTTCAAAATAGTAATCAGAGTCAGATGAGACAGAAGGCCAAAACATAAGGCGGTTAACTTCAAAAGTAGACTGGTCAAATAAGTCAATATTCATATCACCAGCCACTCTACGAGCAATAGCCTGGTACTCTTCTTGTGACACTTCTCGACTAAGCGGTATAACCAAGCGGTGCCTTGGCTTTTCTGGACTAGACTTATGTGTAGAATGAATACAAGCGGCACAATTAAAAAGCATTGTAAAATCCCACCAAAAGTCTGTATGCGAAAAATCTATATCAAGCGTAATAAGCTGCCTATATAAAACTGAGGCTTTATCGCGCTTACCGTTTGTTAAGAACCCGCCGACAAATCCGCCAACGTCTTTTATTTTACTCTGCTCTGCGCGTGAGGCTTTTATAAATTGACTATACTTTTCAGTAGTACGCACAGGCTCCGCGAGTTTTTTTAGTAAGTCACTCCAAGCAAGTTTAGTATTTTTCCAGGTTTTGCTGCTCATGCTTAGACCTGTAGCAATATTAATAAAACCGTCGTGTTTTAGCTTTTCCATTAGTCTTTTTTGTAAAAGGTTGTCAAATATCCATCAGCATTAAGCGGTAAGTCTAGCGCCCAAATAGGCCGAATGCTCATTATTTTTACCATCTCATCGTATACCGCCATTTGCGTACCGTCGTTATTTATTTCAGCAATAACTTCGTCATGTATGTGCATTGTTAGCTTAAATCCTGCTTTTTTTAGATTGAGCATTGCAAAGCTAAGCAAATCACGAGCTATAGCCTGAACTATATTCTCTGTAAGCTTTCCGCCATAGGTATCTATAGTGCCCCACTGCTTAGTAGTTTGTATAAGACCTTCATATCGTATTTCTTTATGGCCCTTTACAGTAACTAAGTAAGGATTGCGATAAAAAAGGGCGCGCCCAGAGGGTAAAGTTATTGTAAGATTTTCGCCGTCGTACTTAAAAATAAGATTGCGCTCAGTTGCTATAATTGTGCGGCCATAGGTAATAGCGTCTATAGCAGCATTTTCAAGTTCTTCCCAAAGCTCAACAATTTTAGGATTAGCCTGGCGCCATTTACGTGTAAGGCTCATCATTTCTGCGTCAGACAGGCCCATACGTTCTCCTCCCATTCGGCGCATAGCTCCTACCGCGCCTCCAAAGCCTAACGCAAGCTCTGATATTTTTGATTTTTGTCTTAGCTCTGAACCTTTCGTTATGGCTTTTATAGGTACATTAAACATCTTCGCGCCTGTAGCTTCGTAAATCTTACCGTCACCTCTAAATACTTCCATACGCCACTCTTCATTGGCAAGCCATGATATTACTCGTGCCTCAATAGCTGAAAAGTCAGCGACACTGAGTATCTTACCTTCGGGAGCTATAATACCTGTACGAACAAGCTGAGACAATATATCTGATACATCACCGTATAGCATTTCTACAGTATCTAAGTCGCCGCTTTTTACGAAGTCACGAGCCGTTTCAATATTACTCAAATGATTTTTAGACAAGTTCTGTAACTGCAATAATCTACCCGCCCAACGGCCTGTGCGATTAGCGCCATAAAACTGAAAAGTTCCGCGTACACGACAGTCTTTAGTAGCGCAATTTATCATTGCATAATATTTCTTTACTGATGTTTTTGATAGCTGATTACGCAAAGTAAGAGCCTCATATACTTCCTTGTCATTCTCAAAAGCTTTCAAAACTTCTGGCATGCTATCTTTTGCAAGCGACTCAATCTCTAGCCCAGTCTTTTCAAAAATCCATTTTTTTATTTGAGCCGTAGAGTTAGGATTGCTAAGGCCTGTAAGAGTTATTAGCTCCTCTGATACTTTTTTAGAAAAAGCTTCGTCTAAGGCAATAGCGCTTTTTGCCAATTCTAAGTCTATCAAAATTCCTGTGTCATTAATAGCTTGGTCTAAACAATATAAATCCTGCTCTACTTGTGGTATATCATATTTAGATAGTAACTCGTCAATTTCGCGCTCAGCTAGCACGTCGTACCTATTATACTCTTTATAGAGTTCCCACTTTTCTAGATTATGAAAAGGATAATTTCTAGTGCGACCTCCATTTATTTTAGTAGGCTTGCAAGGGCAGCTAAAATATTTAATAAGTGCTTTTCCAGTATCAAGCTTTTTATTTTTAAGGTCTAATACTTTTGATACTCCGTCTAGCGATATTGGCAAACCACAGTATGCGGCTTTTACTGCTGTGCAACGCCACTGCTCTGTAGGAATATTATATCCGATACGCTTAAAACTTAAGCGCTCAAAAGTGGCATTATGCGCGTGCTTAAGAACGGTCTCGTCAAAAAGAGCTTCTTCAAAGTCTTCAGGGATTTCCTCGCCTTGAGCTAAGTCTATCGTAATGACGTCATCATTATCAAAAGCATAGCTTATAAGCAGTATCTCGAAGTCGGGTGAGCTAATATATTTATAAGCGCCGCAGGTAGTTATATCTACGGATGAGTATGTTTCAATATCAATATACAGATTTCTCATACCGCAACTTCCCCTTTTAAAAATCCATGACTCTGATAGTCTGATATATTAAAGTCTTCAAAAGTATAGTCATATATGCTATCTTTTTTTGGTAGCTCTAAGGTAGGCAGCTCAAAAGGCTCTCGTGCAAGTTGCTTTTCTATTTGGGCTAAATGATTAGTATAAATATGAGCGTTACCAAATGTGTAATAAAGCATGCCCGGGTCGTAACCTGTAATTTTAGCGATAAGGCTTAGCAATATTCCGCCTTCGGCTATATCAAAAGGCACACCTAAAAACATATCGGCTGAGCGCATATATACACTTAAGTGTAGCTGCCTAAACTGAGGCTGCGCATGAAACTGATATAATACATGGCAAGGTGGTAAAGCCATGTCAGGCATATCTGATGGATTCCAAGCGTCAAGTATTATGCGACGAGAGTATGGATTGTTTTTAATTTCGTTAATAACATACTGAACCTGGTCTACTTTATTTGGACCCGAGCAAGTCCACTGCTTACCATAAACAGGACCAAGGTCTCCATTCTCATCGGCCCAAGCATCCCATATATGCACGTTGTTATCAGTCAAATATTTAATATTAGTAGACCCTTTTAAAAACCAAAGCAACTCGTGTATACAAGCGCGATAGTTAACTTTCTTTGTAGTAAGAATTGGCAAGCCACTTTCCATACTATGCTGCCAATGCAAGTTATAGTCTACAATGGTGTCAATGCCTGTTCGGTTAGGCTGTCTGTCGCCACAAGTCAAAACTTGTGCTACTAGCTGTTTATAGGATTCCATACTGCTATAGTTTAAAAATATTTATTGAAGCCCTGACGAGATTCGAACTCGCAATAGTACAAAGTGGACTTAGCGCTCTAAGTCAGGAAGAAGAGTTGACAAATGTGGGAAAAAAGAAAATAAATATAGCTTAATATTTTACTTTGCTGCATTACCATTTATGCTATCAGGGCCGTAAATAGGGAGGGGCCTTCACAGGAGCCTCCCCTAAGAGAATTAATTAACCTATTACTAAAAACTACGCTAAATCATCGTCAAAAGCGTTTTCTCCACCAAAGTCGTCTTCAGCAGAAGAACCGCCTGCTAAGCGCTCACCGTCTTCCAGCTTCTGCAAGTTATTAAGACCTGCTGCGATACCTTTAGACTGTACATTGAAGGCATAGAAGTTCAAAGAAGCGCGGCCATAACATCCTGAGTAGAACTCGTCCTGTGACATGATAGGCTCGAGGTCTCTATCTACTATGCCTGGCTTACGTGTTGAGTTAGCATTAATAAAGTAGCTATTCTCAAATGTAGGGTCGTCGCCTCTCTCTTCGTCTCCATCGCGCAAAGGAGTTTTGATAGAAGCAGGAATACGGCCATTCTTATCAGCAATCTTTGCTTTTCCTACTTCTTTTGCGGCCTCGATAGCTTTTTTAATCTTATCGAGAGTTGCCTTATCATCTTTACTGATGATAATACAAACGTTGTACTTAGGTGTATCACCCTCGTTTACAGCTGTTGGAGTGAATACATTTACATAGCTAAAACGTACTTTACCTGTTACTACTTTTGTTGAATTTACTTCGTTACCCATAATCTTTTAATTTTTTTATTAGTTATTACTTTTTGTTACGCATGTAGCCCTTAAATTTTCGGCGGGGCCTGTTTAGAAGAAGCCGCCCAAACTCTTTAGGCCCTACTGGGCGAGGCATTAAAGCTCTAATACCCGCGGCGGCCTCATGATAAATATTATACATAAAATAAATATTATACATAAAATTTTAGTTTTTAAAATCGTTAATAGCGTCCTCAGCTCCAAGGGCCGGCCTTTTATCAGCCACCGGTACCAACGTAGGGCTGCCCGCGGGCTTCACAATAATATCACTCGCTATTTTTGCGAAGCGCGTTTTTCCTACTAACTTTTCTATAGCTGTTAAAGACTTTAGTTTTAAGTCGTAAAGGTCTTCGCTTGAAAGCTCAGGACACTTAGAAAGTAAAAAGTCCTCTACTAACTCAGGGTCTGCCCATTTTCTAACACTCCTACCCTCGACAAGCTTAAAGCCAGGCCAATTCTTACCAGATACTGCTTTTTCCTGTGCGTACTCTCGCAGTGAAGTAAGCCAGTCAATAAGCTTTGGTGCTTTTTCAAGTATCTCTACTATCTCAGAGTCTTGCAATAAAGCTGGCTTAGAAAAATCGCGTTTAGCAATGTCTATTGTTTCTTCGTACAATTTACGACACCTATTCTTGACACCGCAAAACTTACACCAGTCTCCTGCTTTAAGTTCGCCTTCGCCAGCATAAGCCAAAGTAGCGCGCTCTTTAAGAACAGTATCAGCCCACTCATAAAGCTCTGCTACTGAAATTTCCCAGGTAGAGATATTATCAATACGCGGCTGAACTATAGTTAACTTTACGGTTTCAATATCATAGAGACACTCAAATTCGTAAAGCGCACCAAGAGCGTAGAGCATTAGCTGCCTATTCCAGATAGCATATACCGGTATGCCTTTACCGTACTTTAAATCAATAATTTCAAGTACACCATTAGCAATTATGCTACAGTCCGCTGTACCAAAGCTATCAGGTACGTACTGAGTTAAGTCGAGTTTTTGTTCAAGCTTAATAACTGCAAACTTATCTTTTGTTTGAGCTTCTGCATACTGAGCTGAGCAGTAATCTACGTAAGGCCCAATATTGTCAGGCATATCCTCTGTGAATAACTCATTTTCGACTATTCGGTCGAACTCTTTGGTAAACTCTACGTCAGATATATCCTGCAGTACGTCATGCCTTAAGAAAAGTTCAGACAATTCATGCGCAAGAGTTCCTTCTTGAGCGTAAGCTGACGTTTTCTTTTCGCCGTGTACTTCTTCAAGTCTTGCAGATGGCGTACACTCCATCCAGCGCGCTGCGCCTGAGGCACTAAGCAACGCATGAGCTCTTGAACTATGCTTCATTTAGTCTTTCTATTTTATAAGTGCCATTTTTATACATCGTGCCTTGAACTTCAGTATGGCCAAACTGGCTTATGTAGCGTCCCATTAAGTAGAGCAAATTTGAGTACCGATAGAAAGGCTGAGTTCGTACAAATTTATTGCGCGCCTTGATAAGCGCG
This sequence comes from Christensenellaceae bacterium, assembly GCA_045579345.1. Classification (GTDB taxonomy): domain Bacteria; phylum Bacillota; class Clostridia; order Christensenellales; family Borkfalkiaceae; genus UBA1259. The sequence continues at coordinate 21,578 of JAZNMA010000121.1, forward strand.
GCTGACTTAGACATATTAAAGTGCTTTTAAGAAGTTATACATTTCCTCATACTTTGAAGGGTCGAGCTTTGTAACACTTGGCGCTCCGAGCTCTGTGAGTTTTTCCTTAATAGCTGGGCGATGCTCATTTACTTTCTCAGCCAAAGCTTGACGTACGTCCTCAATGCTAAGCGCTGGTGCAGGAGCAGGAGCAGGAGCAGGAGCAGGAGCAGGAGCAGGAGCAGGAGCTGGCGCTGGTGTAGGAGCAGGAGCTGGCGCTGGTGTAGGAGCAGGCGCTGGTGTAGGAGCAGGCGCTCCAACTGAGTTACAAGTACAAGAGTAAGGCGCAAAAATGCTTGCTAAAAAAGTTTTTGCATTCTCTGAAAAGTCGACAGTAACGTCAACTGAAACTTTAATTGGTTCCATCTGTTAGTTTGTTTAAATAGTTAATAAATTCACAAAGACTCATAGCCTTTATATTTAATATTACACGATTTACAGTTTCATTATTTTTTGTCACCTCAATAAACGAGCCATTATAGTTTACATAAACTTTGTAGCTATCTTTAACAAATGTTAAGGTGCCGTTTTCGCTAAGCATAGCCCAGCCACCATTAAATAAGCCTGCTACTGGCACGCCTAAATATGAGGCAAGCCATTTTAGCTGCTGCGTGTTTAAGAAGCTTTCCCCTTTTAATACGCGCTCTAAAGCTGCGCGAGGATGCTGATTCTCTGGAAATAAGCATTTAGCTATTTCCGTCTTATCATGTCCGTCTATTAATTCTGTAAGGTTAAATGTACTCATTGTTTATTTTTTTATTTTGTTATCACAAAGATAGCGCCTTTTTTCAAAATAAAAAATTTTTCTTTGCAAAAATATAAAAATAATTTGTTAATAAATACTAAGCGCCTGAAAATCAAGCGTAAACAATGTAAACAATAAATTTAATAACTTTGCGCTAAGCATATTTTTGCATAATTTGCACTTATTCGTAAACAATAAACAATGTAAACAAATCTTATATATACTTTATTTTGAGTTCGTCTAATTTTCTGTTGCTTAAAATTTAGTAAAGCTTAATTAAAAAGATTTGGACTTTTTATTGTTTACATTGTTTATTAAGGATTAACTGCTTGAAAATTAAGAACTTACTCATAAACAAAGGATTGTTTACATTGTTTACATTGTTTACAAATAAATGCAAATTATTTAATTACTTCTATGTATTCTGTCTTAGTTATACAGGTATTAGGATTTTCGCTTATAATATCAAGCTGCTGGCGCCTATAGCCAAACAGCTTAACAGGCAGTTTAATAAACCAGAACTTTTTACGCTCTAAGCTTTTTACCAATATTAGGGACTCTCTATTTGTAATATCGAGTTGAACCGAATCTTGTATAATAGCTCCTTTTATATCAGTCCAGTTAGAAGTGTATTCAAAGGTTATGGTTCTTGTATTCGCTATACTATCAATTTTTATAGGAGCTTCAAGAGTTTGGTGTGTTTCTATTTTTGAAGTAATTACTTGCTGGACTGTTGGAGCGTGAGCTCTTGATTTTTTAATAGTCTCAATTTCTTTTTTGTAAAAAGTCTCCAGCTCCTGGCGTTCAAGCTGTAAAGCAGATAGGCTAATAGCGTTTAGGCTGTCTTTAGTCTTATATGCTATCAAGTTGGTATTTAAGCTATCTTTAGTCAAAACTAAAAGTTCTTGATTAGATTTTAGCCTTGCTATATCTTCTTGGAGCTTTATATTTGACAAGCCCAGCGTTATGCCCCAGATAATTATTATAGCCGCGATAAAATATTTCATACTTTAAATTCGTTTTTAACGTTAAAACACGGGCATGCCTTTTCTGAAAACTCGTTATGCCCATGCACACTAGCCTCGGGGTATTTACAAACAAGCTCTATTACAAGCCTTGCTAAAGCGCTTTTTTGTTCAGGAGTTCTTGTGTCTTTAGGTGTTTTGCCATCTTTAGCCAGCCCGCCTATATAGCAAATGCCAATAGAATTTGCGTTATGCCCTACACAATGCGCGCCGCCTATTGCTTCGTTACGGCCTTTATGAACTGACCCGTCCAGGTATACGACATAATGATAGCCTATTGTAGTAAAGCCTCTTTCCTTATGCCACTTTGTAATGTCCTTAACAGAATATGCCCGGCCCTCAGGAGTAGCCGAGCAATGGATTATTATTTCGTTAATCGTTCGCATGTTTTTTGTTCTTTGATAAAATTTCGGCTATTTTCTTAAGCACCTCGCTTCCTTGCTCAGGCGTGGCCGCTTCTACTATTTGTTTAACCATATCAGGCACGTCAGCGGCATGTGCTTTTTTACGGCTGCTATTTTCAATAACAGACCGGCCTTCAATACAAATTATCGCTACTGTGCAAAGTATTGTAGTGAAAGGCAGTACATAGAACGACAAAAAAGCTCCTAGTATATCAAACATTAAGGCAAATAGCAGTACACGCCAATAATCGCCAATCTTAACAATAGTCCGTCTGAAACCGTGTGACTGTAGGCTCTCGCCTAAAGCTTTAGCTGTGCTAGTGCCGCTCCAAAAATCAACTAAGCAAGAGCAGATAACAAAAAACCAGCAAACTAGTGTAACGCAAATGCGTATAACTACGTAAAATAATAGTCCTTCGGTATCTCTAAGTTCAATAAGTTCTAACATTTTTTATTCATGTACAATATTGTGAAACATATTTTTTATAATTTCTCCCACTAAATAGCTGGCACTTTCGCTATAGGGACTAAAGCCTAAAGCTTTTGCTATATGTTTTTCTATGTGGTCAATTTCGTGGGCAAAGCTGTTTAGAAATTCCCATACATCAGTTGTTTCAGACACGACAATGACACTCTTTTTATAATGTCTGTTACTATAAGCTAACCCAATATTTAACTTTCCTGAAGATAATAACTTCCTAGCTCTGCCCATGAATTTTTTTCGGCAGCCTATGCGACTTAGCTTACGCATAATAATAGGCGTGTCATTTACATTAGTAACAATGTAGTAGTATATTTGCCAGTTAGCGTAATTTCTGAGTCGAAACTTTCCTGCTATCATACTATATCAGCCCATTCAATAGATATACCACGCGCGGTCATTTCAGCGTCCCACTTTCGCATTATTTCGCCATCGCCTAGTTCACTATCTTCGACTATATCCTTTATGGCCATTGCTAAGTGCTGCTCGTCAGCTAAGCTGCTTTTGAGCATAACATTTTTTAGCTTATTAGCCAGATAAACATAATCGTAGTCAAAAGTATTTTCAAGCTGCACCCCATATTTTAGTAGCATAACGTCTACTTGCTCTTTTGGCAGTTTTTCTACTTTTTCCATTTTGCCTGTACTTGCATTTTTCTTACGCATAAGATTTACAGCAAAGTCGCAAGCTTTTTTATTAAAATGCCACCCATGATGCTTAAGATACTTTCGCATCTCTTCAGGAATGTCATCATACATATCTAGCGGAACTCTTTTCATAAAGCCTAATTTTTTAAGAGGACCGCGCCTCTACTTAATAAAAGCACGGCCCTCAACGTTAATTACTAATAGCGACGGCGACGTCCATATCTACGTCTGCCATAGCGGCCAGTACCTGGAACTCCACGACGTTCATTCATTTCTTCTTCGTCGTCGTCCCAATCATCGTCATCCCAGTCGTCACGGAAACCTCCGCCTCCGCCACCGGAGCTGCCTGAGCCGCCTGAGCCCATGCCGCCTCCACCGCCATTACGCTCATCAAGCTCTTCGTCACTAAGGAGTTCGTCCTCAATGTATTCCATAAGCTTTTTTGAGTCCTTATAAATCTTCTCTGCGCACTCTATAAGCTTGCTAGCTTGGCGCTTTTTAAGTCTTATTATAGCTGCCATAATTTTAACTTATTAAATTGTTTACTACTTAGTTGGGCCTCCCAATTGTTCTAATAAGGTATTAAGCATACCTTTTACTTCAGACGTTTCTGTTTTAATTGCGCGCAGCTCGTCTCTTAGCTTTTTATTTTCAGTTTCAAGGCGCTGGCGCTCAGCAACTTCTGGATTAATTTTTAGTAGAATATCCGAACAGCGCTCAGAGATTTCTCTATGAGTTGCAATAACATTTGGGTCGATAGCGTTATCGCTTAATTGCTTATACGCCATAACTTCAGCGTTAATTGCATCTCTGCTACAAGATATAATTAATCCATTACCGCAGTCCTGTATTTCGGCAGTAGGCCTAAGCCCATCAACGGGCTGAATCTTTTCGCCAATTCTGATTGACAATTTTACTACTTGCTCTTGAGGCTGTGTATAAGAAGGAAGATTATAGACTTGACCAGGAGCAGAAGGGTTAGGATATTTAGCCCTAAATTCGGGGTCCGCTACAATTTGTCCTATCTCAAGTTGCGGAGAATTGTTTTTGTAAAAAGCATATACTGTGCTACCAGTTCTTAGATTTTGGAATGCCATAACTTTTGTTTTTTATTAATTTGTTGTAGTTGCTGTTGGAGCTGTAGTTGTATGTATATACAATATGCCATCTTCTGAATCGTAGATTGCATCGTAGATACCGGCTCTCGCAATATCGGCTACTGTAACAGGTTCTCCTGTTTCGTAGCTAACCGCTGACTGGTTATTACCATTTGTAGAAAATACTACAGGTAACGTTTCGGTAGTTCCAGCTGGAATAGCCGGCAGCTTAAACAACAACTTGCCAACAAATGGGTAATTTAAAAATCGGTGATTTTGAAAGCTAAAACGTACTTCTGTAGTTGTTACAGTTACGCCTGTTGCTCTTAGCCTAGGAATACCTTGGGTATTAGCAAGGATATAGGGATTAATAGGAAATGCCATAGCTGCCTCCTTTCTTTAATTAACCCCAGCCTCCAGTACCGCAACCGTAGTTATATCCATAAGGATAGCCTCCTCCGTAAGGATAACCACCGTAACCACAAGCTGGTGCTACTTGCAAAGGAACGTTAAAGTCAGTATTAACGCGTACGTAGTTATCTGGGCAAGAAATAACCTTAGTCTCAGGCAATCTGCATTCGATACCAGCAATTTTACCATTGAGAGCAGCAAGGCCAGCGTTAACTGGGCCAATAGCCTGGCCAATCATCTGCGCAAAAGTTGCAGACTGCTGTGCGTTGTTAATAATAACAGACTGCTCAGCGATTCGGCGGTCGCGCTCAGAAATTTCACGCTGCATTTCACGCATTTCAGCTGCGCGCTGGCCAGCAAGGATTGCTTCAGTTGAGCCGGCAATAGCTTTTTCAATTGCGCAAGTCTGGTCACGTGTAGCATAGCCAAGGTCCGCAAAGCCACGTTCAACGCTACGATTAACAAAGTTAATGTCATTCTGCAACAAGTTAGTCTGGTTACTGATAGCCTGCTTGAGGTCACAGCAGCAATTGCAAATTTGCTGAATAAGCTGCATATTGCCTTGCTGGATTGCGTTGATAACCTGCTGGCCTGTCATGCCTACCTGGTTGCCTACGCTGCAAATCTGACTTGATACCTGCTGGATAGCTGCCTGTACCTGGCCAATAGAACAGTTCAATGTGCTTGCAAGCTGGCTAATTTCGATACCATTACGTTGGATAGCGTCCATAACCATCTGCTCGCCTTGAGCGTTGCGGTTGTTGTTACCTCCGAAACCAAAGTTTCCATTACCGAAAATAGCAGCTACTACAACAAGGGCTATAATTTCATTAAGGTCAAAACTTCCGTTTCTGCCATTATTGCACATAGCTAAAACGGCATTAGGGTCTAAGCCTCTTGACTGACAGCCTGCTGCAAGCATCCCTGTAAGAAAATTGCTGTTACCGTCAGGAACAACGATTGTCTCTTCAACATTTGAATTTGTTGCCATAATTTTAATAGATTTAAGTTGTTAATAAAAAATTTTGATTGTCACTATATTTTCGCGAAAAATATATTTATTAATATAATGCTTTTAGGGCATAAAATGTTCATTTAATTTAGCTAAAAATTGTTAAAAATTAGGCTATATCATCAGAGCAAGCTTCTTCATCTTTATGTTGCAGTGATTATAACTGCCCCGTAACCAGTGTTAGTCTTGTTTATTTTGAGTGCCCACTTCTTAATAGTAGTGCTTGATGATTCGACAGACGTCTCGATTCCGTAATAATCTTTTCGTGATTCTTGGAATACAATGGCACGAAATATAATGACACGCCTAGTGCTACTACCTTCGCTTATTGGGTAGTTAACTCTTATAGTGCCTACATTATCAGTGAATATCATACTATAATCATCTACTGAAAAATTCACGCTCAGATACGATGCTATAGGCTTGTCTATTGTGATTTCAAGTGCCTTGCTGCTTGTTGCTCCCCCAAGGTTATCAACTATATTCATCAATACATCCTCCAGTTCTGCTGGAGTTATGCACTTATCGGGATTCTCTGTTAAGGTCTGCCTAATCTTTATTATCAGTTCTTCTTTTGTCATAGTTTAATCGGTAAGTTTATTTGGTACAATTATTTTGCGGTCACTTAATATTGTCGGGGGCTTCTTCATGTCGAGAACGAATGTAATATCTTAACATACATATCCGCTGTTGCCTTGATGCCAGCATCACTTGTCGGATGTGTTCCGTCAGGGCATAGCGCCCATATATTTTCGCTGTTGCGCCCGCCATTACGATACATGTCAAATACTGGCAAGTGGAACTCTTGCCTTGCGTAATCAAGTATTTTGTCGCCATATTCCCGCCTTGTCATCTGTCCCACAGGTTCAACCCAATGAGTGTATGTATCGGATGAAATGCCATCATTCATCATTCTGTAAGTAGGCGATACGATGTGTATAAGCATTGCGGGGTAGGTTCTGCTCAGCATAGACAGTGCGTTTTTCATTGCTCCGAAAAGCGTATAATTGTCTACATCTGTAAGTGGAGTTTTTCCGTTAAAGTCATTACCTCCAGCCGACACAATTATTGCCCATTCTGAACCATCGCCCATGCCGACAGTAGAAAGGAAACTCTTAAGATTGTTGACCGTATTGCTGTAATCTGCCAGATAATCAGGCCCAACACTTCCGACACTTCCGTCCATTGCGGAAGTATCTTTATTGCAGAGCGCGCTTAGAACGTTCAAAACGCTAAACGCATTGTATTCGCTCCCTTCAGTCCTATAAGCCCATCGGGCACCCGCAAACGCAAAGTTATACACTTCTGTCTTCAGCCTATCTTTGACAATATCTTCCAACGTATTATTACTATTCTTGCACAGTGCTATTTGCGAATCACCGACAAGTATAACTTTGCGAGGGTAAATATGTTGTTCTGAAGGTTTATTCTGCACAACGTCAGCGATTACCTCCCATTTAGCCCAAGAACCATCATAGTAAGCTCTGCGAATTATACGATAATTATTGCTAACAATCAATCTTTTGGTATTGCTGCTATCAACATTAAGATTGCCATAAATACACTGCATATAATGAGCAGGCGAAGTCTTGTGTACAACGCAATCTAGCATATACTTTTCTTCGCCCCAGTATCCTTGGTATAAGCCCTGCTTAACAACACTATCAATTACAGTGTGAAACTCTGCATCATCATATTTGGTAGGCAGAGCCTTAATAGCTGAGCTAACCTGTAACCAGTCGCCATACTGCGTGTCCGTACCATCAGACTTGTAGAAAATTATGCGCTTATAGACTTGCCCTAACTCGCCCTCACGTCCGTAGGCTGTCTGCTCTATCGTGTCATAGTTTCCGTCGTTAGTGGACGTACGTTGAACGATACACGTATAAGCTCCTGTAGAGCCTGCTGGGCGCCCAAGGGTACACCATGGATAAACGCCAGTTTGCAAGGCGTCATTCATATTGGACGTCCATCTACTTGGCATTTGTTCCGCCCGGGGCAAAGCTGCATTAAGTGTAGCCTTATCATTTGGAGTCATTACGCCCTCTGTACCGTACCAATCGCCGCTAGCAACTTTGGCGTCATTAAGCGGGATAATCTTACATACTGTACGAGTTATCAGCGTTACAGTCTGCTTACTAACAAATAGCATGTCGCCGACATTCGCGCCCCTGTTGTCAGTTGAAAAAAAGTAATTAGTGCTGATACATAGATTTTTTGCCACGTTTATTCTAGTCTCACCTGAGAGTGAAGGGTAAGCTCCTTTGCTATCGCCTATTACAAACAACACAATATCCCCTACTTTGTAGTTAGCTATCTTGCTATCGATAATGCTTTTTGCATCGGCCGAAGATAAGTTTATAACTCCGCCTGAATGAAATGACGCATTGATAAATGTTGTTATTATCTCTTTTTGCCAGGAGCCATTGTTATATATAAACGCTGCTATTTCGCCTTCTCCCAAAGAAAGGCCGTTAGCATAATTACCCTTAGTAGCAGCAAGATAAAAAGCTGGTCCGTCTGAAGCGGTCATGCTTGTTGTAGGGGTGGCTGTCCCTTTAAAGTCTGCGTATTCGCCAAGCGAATTTACTATGCTGTTAAGCGTACTTCGTAGTAACTCGCCTGTAATTTCTTGATTATTATTATCCTTAATTACGCTATTTATAGCGCTTTTTAGTGTGTCCCAATTTGCCATGTTTTTTTATTGTGTCTTAAAGTCAGTATCAAAATCTCGGTTAAAGTCACCTCCGGAAAGTTCTTTCTTAAAGCTTCCAGTATTAACAATTATATTGTCCACTTCAAATTCGCAATTAACAGATGCTAAGTCGCCTTGCTGTTCCCAATCAACGTCCATTTCAAATGACAGCATGTCATACGTCTCGCCAAGGCTTGTTAGTTTTTTATTTGAGCATAGCCGAATAAGGCGTAACGCGTCACACAAGTACTCAGGTAAAATAGCGTTAAACTTATAAATTTTTTTGCTCACCTGACTTTCTATAAATGTATAGCCTAAGCGCTTTGTTGCTTCTTCTTCGAAGTTATACTCCGGCTTACCTAGCTCAGATTTTAAGAGCAATTTAAAATGAAAATTATTTGCAAACGTGATAAGCCCTTTTTTTAAGAAAAAATCGGATTCAGGGTTCCAGTATTCTAGCTCTAAACAACCTGAAAGCTCTTTTGCCATGCAAAATATTTCCGAATAATACTCATCCCCGTCATTAGATTCTAGATGTATATAGTACTCGCCTTCATGCTTGATATCAAGTATAGGAAATAGCCCTAAATACATAACAACAGTGTAGCCGTCTACAGAATAATACTTAAGACTATTTGTCTCGACTATAGAATCCATAATATTAGCTACAACTTTATTGGTAGCTGCACTACAAATATTAAAATCTATGATTTGGTCTTCAAAGGTATTTAGAACAAACTGAAAAGGATGTATAATAGTAAGAGGCATTATCACTGGTGAAATATGCCCATAGGCATAGCTCTTATAGCGTTCCTGTTTTTCAGGAGCGTCATAAAATTTCAGAGGCGATAAGCAGATAGGATTTGCCATTTTTTTTTACTTATTTTATGTAAATATACTAAATTATTTTTGCATTTAAAAATTTTTAAGCAATTTAATATTTTTTAACTTTTTCTTAACTTGGCTCATAGCTTAGCTCAATGTCTGCCAAATCTGTATCAAGGTTAATAGCTAGATTTTCAATTACACCCTCGCCGCTAGCTGTTCTAATAGTATCATAAGGACTTAACTCAAAAGCTGCTGGAAAACTAATATTATGCAGCATGCAGCGTTTTAAGCCCTTCACTGCGTATCTCGGCCCTTCACTATCTGAGCCACTTGAAAGAGTAATACTCTTAGCGGGCATGTCATACAGATAATTTTCAAAAAGCTTTATAAACGAAGCAAAATAGTTCTGTATGTACAAAATAGCTGGAGTTAAAATGTCCTGCTTATTATAAATTTTATCGCAAACTATTGGGACTTTCGGTAATTCGCCCGAATTATCTGCTATCATAAGAGCGAATCCGTCTTGTGAAAATTTATCAGGCGCAAGCATCATAAAGTCAATATCTGATGTAAATAAGTCAATATTTATATTCTCAACTTTATCCTGCTCTATATAATTAGAATGCACATCTACCGTAAAGTTTTGGCCCATTGCTTCTGATACGTCATCAGACCAAGTAAACTCATACCGAGAATTTAAATCTGTTTTTGAAAATGAAATTTCTTGCTGGTCATATAGTGCAAGTTTTCTATTAAACTTGTCGAACTGATGTTGCAAGTCAAGCTGGACTACGGGCTTTTGTTCGTAGCTAAAACCATTCATAAAATATCGGATATGCTCAATTCTGAAGCGCTTTTTGGAGTCAATATACCAGTAGCATCTAAAGCAATCTCGTAGCATGTCCATAAGCTGTTCAAAAGTAATTTCAGCTTTTTGCGCAGTTTGGTCATATTCGCCTTTAAGGATATTGGACTTTTGGGTTATGTAGATTCCCAAATCTTTTTGTCCATAGTCTACGCTGCCATAAAAAAATTCGCTAAACTCTGTAGTACTATCAAACTTTATTTCTGGGTCGACCTCAGATAGTAACGCCTTTATGACTGCGCCAATCTCCATGCTATCTCTATGATATAGAGGCTTATAGTATTGGCTTAGCCAATTCTCTAGGCTATATTCTGATAAAAGCGTATCTTCCTCAAAGGCTACCCACATAGAGGTATTACCCCAAGCGCTCTTTGCCAGAGGATAAGCATAAAGAGCTTGTCCAAAGTTTCCAGGAACTATCGGCTTTTTAAAATAAGAGCCGTATTCGGTTAAGCCATAAGGGGTAGGCTCGTTTTGGGTTTCGGCGTACTGCTTAAAATGAACAAGAGTTGAGTCTGTTGAGTCTGAGCTAGCGAATTTTAGGCCTATGCACTTTTTAAAATTAGCCCGTGCAGTGGCAAAGTCATCATAAGGCAAATCATAAAGGCCCTCTCCAGAGTCGCAAAGTAATCTGCCAAATATATTATACTCTATGACGTGCTCACCAAGATAAAATGTTTCTGGCTCAGGCTGTTTATTAGGGGCTGATTGACTAATCTTATTCATCTTATACATCTCGCCTTGATTTAACAAAAAATTAGTATCATTGCCAAATAATGAAGCCGACTCATAAATTGCAGTATCTCCAGTCCATATTTGAATACGATAAATATCATATCTTGCTATGTAAGGACCCGTTGGGTGATTAGCGGTAGTATCTCTATAAAACGTTTCAGTAGTTGCATCGCTAAGATTATACGCTTTAATCCGCTGGGCCTCAGGAGTATCAGCTGAATAAGTATAGCCTTTATCGTACATTTTAATAAATCTAATACTGCATGGCAATTTTACTGTAGAGCCATCTTGCCTTTTTACTATCTCCGCACTTTCCCACACGTCCTTACCTTCTACACTTCTATACGCAGTATTTATAGAGTAATTAAACCCTGTCAATGATATTTCCCTATAACTTGGCCCTTTAGAAAAGTAATACTTGCGCATAAGGTCATTTGTATTATCTATAGCCTCAGTTACTTCGTCTTCCCAATAAAGACCACTGGCGTAATTACTAATTACGCTCTCGCCCGCCATATAAATCTGAATTACCCCGCGCTTAGTTAGCTGTAGTCTAGACTTTGCGATGGATAATTTAAGCAAATCGTACGTATTCTTATACTTATCAAGTATTTTGGTGTAATTGTCAACAGGCTTTAATTTAAGTTCAACAGAACCTTTAGAGTGGTCAAACTTGCAATCAGTTTTGTTAAATTCATTAAGCGAGTATGGTGTATTGCCTCTATATACATGAAAATAAAGCTTATCTTCAATAGAGGCATTTCTAATAAGTAGATAGTCAAGGTCCCAAAGGCTAGTCTTGCCATCAAGTGACTCTCGGAAAAAAGCTTGATTATTTTCTTTTTTAAGCTGCTTTTTTAAAGTCTTATAATGCGGATTTACTTTAAATAGCCTAGAATAGTTTACGTCAAAATAACTCTGCTTAATTTCAATATACTCAATCTCAACAGCTAAGTAGCTTACTCCTTCCGGCACTGGTATATCTAGGCTTTTGCCTTCTGCAACTAACGTGGACGTCAGAGCTTCAGAGCTATCAAAAAAGTAAAAGGCAGTAGATACTGTTTCATACTTAGTGTCTATTTTAAATCTCCTGCATTTTTCTGTTTTAATTAAATCGGCAGAAGCACAAATCTTAGATTCGGCTAGCGCCCCCGTGAGCTTACCTGAAGACCACGAAAAGCCAGGAAAGACTTCAATTGTCTCCCCTGACTTAGATATGTAAAAACTGTTTTTTGCTTTCATAACTTTACTTTATATAACGTTTTACATTATTTTTTATAACAAGCGTAGTACCATCGCTTAGAGCATAGTATTTAACAGAGTTTTGCTCCTTAATTGCTCGTACATCTTTTTCAAGGCGCTCTAGATTAGTTACTCGCTCAGTTTGAGCAATAACAATACTTGCATCTCCAGTGTTAAAAGCATTTAAGTATTTATCTTCAAAGGTGCCTCTATTTAGGCTATCAATAATAGTAGGTAAAGCTTGCTTATACTTAGCAGTGCTTTTTTTATTGATAATCGCTAAAGCTTCTCCTCCCTCGGCTCTCATTCGTCGACCTCGGCTATTAGAAACCCCTAAATTAATATCATTACCAGACGCATGTGAACCGCCTTCCAAAAATTCAAGGCCACCTTCTCCGTACTCCTCATCTTCTTTTGTAGCTGCTATTTGACGAGCTCTAATCTTAGCTGCCGCAAAAGAACCAAACATTGTAGCTATCATTGCGGCGGCCAACCAAGGCTGGCCCATTTCTGAGAAGGTTTTCCATATAGCTGCTGAGGCTGTTATCAGGTTACTTGTCTGTAAAACAGTATTAACAGCCTCTTGCCTACGCTGAGCTTCTTCTAATATACGCTGCTTTTGTAACTGATTTTTCTTTTCTTGCTGTAATTCTTTTTTCGCGGTAGCTACGTTATTAGCATATCCATTATTACGAGCTTCTATTTCAGCGTCATAGGCCTTTTGTGCAGCGTCTACTCGTCGCTCAGCAATTTCAACGGCTACTTCAGCTGCTTCAATTTCGGCTTCAAGAATCTCGTTAAGGTTGTCGAGCACATGGTCTTTCCATATATCAAAGGCTTCCAGTTCTTTATCATTAAAACCTAAAGCCGATAATAACCCTCCGGCTAGGCCATGCTCAGCTATGTCGCCCATAAAGCCTTCAAAGCCTGTGAGCTCAGCCAAATCCTTTTTTGTATTCTCAATTTTCTGCTTTATAACATCTATCTCTTTATCCGTCATCTCAAGCATTCCTTTGGTGGCAAGCTCGTGCTGGTTTTCCAGGTCTCGTAACTCCTGCTCTAGCGCAAAAATATCGGCCTTTCTGCCTGTTATATTCTTGCCTTCAAATTGTGCCTGCTTTAGGTCTTGCTCTGTACTAAAAACACTGCGTGCATGGCTTCCTCTTTCTAGTAGCTTAGCTTTGTCAAACTTCTTTTTTATATTTGTCGGGTCCTGCCGCTTTTCGGGTGATAATAGTTGATTTTCTAGCAAGGCTATTTTATACTCTTTATCAAGAGCCTTAAGGCGTAGTTGTAGATACTCTTCAGAGCCTTCTGTAGCTATCTCTAATCTATCATTTATAGCAGCCCGCTCAGCTTCGCGCTGAGTTTTGTAGCCTTCTACGGCAATATCGTTTAACTCTTTACGTGTCTTTTTTTCTAAGTTGATAATATACTGGCTGTAATAATCATACGCTTTTTGGGCATCGGCTAATTGCTCTTGCGTAAAGTCTTTGTACTTACCGTCTTCATTAGCTAAAATTGCTTTTAGCTTACGTATTCTTTCCTGAGTCTGCCTAATCTCATTATCAGATTCCGCTCTACTTTGTTCTCCGCGTCTTGCTGCTTCATTTTCAATTAGCTCTGTTTTACTTTTCTCGTACTTTTTTTGTGCATCAAGTAAGTATTGATTTATCTTATCGGTAGCATCTTTCGGCTCTTTAGGTCCTTTTGGCTTTTTATCCTTATCATCGTCAGAGTCAAGATATAAATCGCCAAGAAGCTCTTTATACTGCTTCTCTAGTTCAGCTTCTTTTTGTGCGTATCGGTCAGCAGCAGTTTCGGCCGCGTCTTTGGCAAACTCTAAATCATCAAGATGCTTCTCGCGTAAAAACTTAGTCAACTCGCCGCCAAAGCCCCATGTCTTTGTGTCACTAAAAAGTCTACCTGCAAGGCCAATACTAGCAAACATAGGACTCATTGTTATACCCGTCAAGGCATTACCCGCCCATTTTTCAAGCCAGTTTGGACCTTCAGCCTCTGCCGCGTCACGTTTCGTTTCTGCTTCAAGCGCTTCTTGATATTTCTTTATAGCAATTGCTCCATAAGCTGCGGCTTTAGCTCGTACCTTAAAAGCGTTTAGTATATCTGCGCTTTTTTCATTAAATGCTTTTTCAGCATCCTTAACATCATCTATTTTTAGACCACATTCTTTAAGTTCGTCCTTATATTTTTTTACAAATTCAGTTCGGTCTTTAGGCGACTTTAACTTATTCCACTCGGCCCGTAATTCTTTAAATTTCTTTACGCTGTCTCCGTAATTGGCGTTTGAGCTCTTTATCTCTTCGCTCATTGCTTTCAGCTCCTCAGCTACACTAAGCACAGCATTTTTGGCTTTAAATAGACTGCCTACCCAGCCTACTATTTCTTTACCATACTTAGACAAAACAGCTAGCACTACTACCAAAGCTGTCTGCCAACTAAAGAGACTCGATGCTATAGCACTAAGTGCGCTTTTAGTTGGAGCCCCTTGCTTAGCCAATGCTGCATTTTCGGCTTTTAGCTTTCTAATATCATCAACTAGAATTGGTATATTATTAGATATAGCCAAAAAGAAAGTATTAAGTGAAATAGCTGCGCTCGGTAATTCACGTACAACTTGCTGTACTGAAAAGCCTACACCTCTAAAAGCCTGTTTATAATCGCCTACGCCCAAAGCATAATTGCCCGTAGCTTCCTGCATTTTACGAAGCTGAAAATACTGGCCACGTACCATTTCCTCGAATGCTCGCCCTTCGGCCGTGCCCTCTCTGAGCTCTTTACCTAAAGCGTCAAGAGCTATTTTATTAAGCTGATATTGCGCATATAACTGCTTATACGACCCTACTTCGCTGGTATTTGCCTGGACAGTCAAAGCGGCTATACGCCTTGCCTCATTCTTAGTAACTACCAATCGCCTCTCGCCTAATTCCGTATTTATAAGAGCGGCCTGGTATGCTTGCTGTGATTTAGCTGAACTATCCGTAGCCGCTTTGCGCTGTTTAGAAGCCTTAGTTACTTCAGAAATTTGCTGCTTAACTTTTAATAACTGCTGGCCTTCTTCAGATTGTAGATAGGCTAATCGCTGCTCGGCCTTTTCAAGCTCGGTAAGAACAGGCAAGTAGGAATTAAGCTCCTTTTTTAATTCTTTGAGGGCCTGCGTTTTACGCTGATACTGGGCTAATATTCTATCGCCTTTTTCAGTACCGCGCTCAGCGGCCGATAGCTCAGTATACCTATCTTTAAGGCCCTTTATCTGCAGAGCTAATTTTTTATAAGAGCCCGCCGCTGCGTTAGCTCGCTCTGCGGCTTCTTTTGAAAGCTTATTATTTCTAGCTACCTGAGCATTAACCTGGGCAATAGTTTGGCCAATAGTAGAAGTTGATATAACTAAATTATGGTCCGCTTTTACTAATCTTTCAGCAGCTACAGCGGCAAGGTCGATATTATCACGGCCCTGTTTTGTTGCTCCGGACTGGCCCTGCAAAGCCGCAACAAGCTCATGCGCTCTTTTCCTAACCATTTCCGAAGTTTGTCCATAAAGCTCGTTAAGCCGGTTTAACTCGGCTATAAGATTTGCTATCGAATCGTCTTCCTGTATAAAGTCACTATACCTTAATTTATCGTCTGCCATGCTTACGTGTATTTAATTTTGACATAGAGTCATTATACTTTTTTATATTATCAATCGCATTGTAATATTCAAGCACTGTCATTTTTTTTGCGTCAAGGCCTACCTTCTGAGATATAAGGAAACACATACTTTCAAACTGCTTATCTACTTTTATCTCAGCCGAGTTAGTACCATTAAATGAGTTGGGCGCGTAAAAGTTAAAAAGCTCTGAGTCTAGCTGCTCTAATTCTTGGCTTTTATCTGTTCTTGTTATTATGCCATCTAGTACTATCAACGTACGCTCACGAATTTTATCATAGAAGCTTTTTTCTTTTACGCTAACAAACTCATTTGGAAAATACATATCAAGTTCGTACTCTAGTTTTTTTTTACACTTTTTGAGTAAATCTTGTAACCAGGCATGAGGCGCCTGCTTTATTTTTGCTAATACTTCTTTAAGCCCGTCGTCAGATAAGTCAGAATTAATTATGCCGTCTATACTATGAACTAAACAAGCAAAAGCTAAATAGCTTGGAGAAATTTCGCTATTTATCATATACATATTCTGACGCATATTTTGTAGCTCGAGCATCGCTTTTTTCTTATCGTTAGCTTGTATAAACTTAGCAATCTTTACAATATGAGCGTCAATGTCATCTACCGAAGAGCCTACGCCTGAATCAATAAGTAGATACTTATTATATTTTTGAAAATTCAAAATCGGTAGTTCGTCTATACTGTCATATAGCTTTACGACTTTACCATTAATAGATACTGTTTTCATAAAAAAATTCTAGCTAAGGGAGTTGAAAAAATACAAAGTACTAAGTATAGTATATTCCCGGTAATTACACTTAAAATTAGGCATAGCATAAAACTTACCCAAAAGCATAAACAAAAATCACAGCTAAATAACCGCGAAATAATTTTCAGCTTAGAGGTTAGCGCAATATATTCACGTAAACCTAGCTTCGACATTAGCAGTACAATAAAAGCTGTAAGCAACGCTACTAAAAAAATCATATCTACAATTACTATTTTATATATCTCTGGCATAGTTCTCTGGTTATTATGTTAAACTCTATTCGTATTCCTGCGAACGGGTACATGAAAAATTGCTTGTCTATACTCTGGACGTCTTCACCCGCATAATTGAAATTATTATATATCTTTTCTAGCGAATACCCTTTATAAATATTCTCAAAAGATTCGTATATTTTCACAATTTCCAGCCTACCCGCCCCCGATATAATTCCAGGAGAGGTGAGTACCGAAATAATTTCATTTTTTATCTCCTCTGTGCGCAAAAAGTCCTGGTCCGCAAATATATTATTTTGGTTATACCAAAAAACTATAGCTCCCCTAAAAGTAAATTGAGGTTGGCCTTGGATTACAGGAATTATATCTTGGGGGTCGTATATATCAAACCACGAAAAGTTTCCTAAGTTATCGTTCGGCAACATGGATAAGTATTCAGCATTTCCATTATATACAGCTGGATATACGAATTTATTACCATCAAGCCTGTGCTCTACAAGCTTATAGGCCCGACCAAATGCAAAGTCTAGCCAACTTAACCTATCAAGTAGGGACTTTCGCAAGTCCTGTATAACTTTATCTAATAATACAGGACTATCTTTATAGTTTACTTGTACATTACTTTCCTTCATTATATATTAGCTTTTAATCGTTCTAACAATTTAGGCCGTATAAACTCTCGTAATAGCCGACTAAAGTTGGCATTAGTTAAGCCAAGTATTTCAGGCTTATATTTGGCTAATAGCTTTTGGGCTTTTGGGTCATTCGAGTCTATATAAAAGCCTGCAGAGTCTAAGACTAGAAATAACGACCTATAAAATTTACCAGTATCTCGCAAAGTAACTCTATCTACAGGCTGCCCTTTTTTCAATTTTCTTTGTACGGTTGAGGGCCTATATGGCGCATAACTACTCAGCTCAATATTTTTTTTGTTTACGCCTTTTTCATAAAGCTGGCTCTCTGTTACCATGCTTAATATAACTGGCTCTAATTCGAGTATAATACTAGGTAGCTCTCGAGCTAATATATCTTTAAACCTACGTAGCCGGTAAGTCAAATTACGTAAACTTGTATTGTAATACTTTTGGCTCATATAGACCTATACTTAATACCATTATTCTTACATGCCTGGCATACCCTATCTACGCCTTGAAGACTTATTTTTAAGGCTTCCATTGCCAAATCTAACTGATGACAAAGACCTGACTTCTTAAATGCCGAAGTATCGCCATCTAGCTCATACAATATATCCGCTCTAGACGCATTCAAAGCATGCCTATTTGCACGAGAGTTGGCGTTATACGCAAACTCTCTAAGCATATCTACAGCTAACTGCTTTGATATTAAATCAGCAAATAATGCACGCTGCTCAATGATAAAGTCAGTAATGTCACAATGAACCGATAAATCTAAGTTCAGCCCATAATTTGTATAATAGTCATACTGATTTAACTCTACATCCCACATACTAACGCTAGGACTGAAAGTCGAATCAAAGTTTGGATTAAAGCCTACAGTTTCTCGTACCGCTTCGTCAGGCGCACTAAACGGATGAACTTCTAAATACTTAGACCAAGCTTGCCATGAGGCATATTCTACCCGCGAGCATGCTGCGCATGGGCCTTTAGACCAGTCACGGTCTTTTTTAATTGCCTTGCTGTCCTCTGGTAAATCTGACTGAAAATACCCTAAATACCAACTGCCTCCGGCGTCTGCTGTTTCCCCTAAATAAGGTAATACTAAGTCTACCTTAAACCACTCAAAGGTATTTGCCTTTGTTTTAGTTAACATTATACTTTTAATAGGGGCATATCCGCCTGAATGTAAAAGATATAATGTATAGTTTCCTGGCTTCGTAAATTGTAGTCCTATTTTATTTATAACTAAACTTATACCCTTAGCTCTAATAGGCACAAGTTCAAAGCCCACAAAGTTATCCTTGTTTTTAATGGTATCTACTATCCTACCAGTACCATCAAACAATACCTTATCTTCGCATATACTTCGCATTGTTCCCGCCGATAGGCGCTCGTTGCAGTAACGGCTTATAGCCTTATGTATACTAGCCTTAGTTTTCGATTCTAGCCATTCTGAGAATAAATCAGTTTCGGACCAGCCCACTTCATTACCAGGCTCTAGACCTTGAATACCCTCTACCGTTGCTCGGTAAGTAATATCATTTAGCAAAACTAGCTCGCCTTTTTTATAGACCCTTGCCTCATCATACTCAGGTATAATGATATTGGAAAAGTCTGGCGCTATAGCTGCTAAATTATCCAAAGTTAGCAAAGGATGCGCGTAATTATAGTAAAGACCGCTCTCACTGCTCGTTAAATGCTCCGCTAGCTTAAGCCTAGACGTGTCATAGTTTTGCTCCCAGCCTATAAGAGTCAAAAGCTTATCTTGTATTTCCGTAAATCTAATCATGCTAGTATATACTATTTAAAAAGTAAAAAAGAACCTTAGGAGTACATTCGCGCCCCTAAAGTTCTTTTTAAATAAAACTAATAGTAAGATGCCTTTTCAATCTTTAAGCCTCTTTCGCGATGTTGAAGCTAATAATTGGGCTCGCATTTGTAGTAGGCGCGCTATTATATGCTGTAATGAATGCTACGTCAACAGCAAAGCCGTAGTGCTCCTTACGAGAGCGTACCATGTCAGCAGTTGCTGCTCCAGCGATGCTGCTATAGTTACCTACTGAATCGTAGAAGTAAGTACCAACAGGCATATTAAGCATTGGAAGCTGTGCGATACCCCATTCGTGTCCGTCACCTGATACTGTACCAAGCAAGCAATCACGCTCAAAGCGAGTAAGCATTCCAAGGGCGCCGGCGTTAATTACATAACCCTGCGCGTACTTACCTTCAGTAGCAGCCAAGTTATTAGTAAAGTGAACAATCTTTGAGCCAAACTCATTCTGCTTATTTACATCATTGTAGAGGCCATGCTGCTGGAGCTTACGCATAATGCTTTCTACACCTGCGTCACCAACTACATGAAGTTGTCCGAAGAAATCATTAACAGACATCAATACGTCGAGGTCGCCCATAACATTTTCACGCTCGTCCCACTTAGCATTAACAGCATTACCTGCTGTATCATAAATAAGGCTATTCTTGAAAACTTGTGTTTTGCCTGCAGCTAAAGCAGCAAGAGCAACCTCATCAAGCTTCTGCGCGAACTTGTAGATGTACTTCATCATCTTTGTCTCGAAGTCTTTCTGAATCTTAATTTCGTTGTTCATGTACATAGCTGGAACAATAGTGAAGCCCCAAGAGTACGTAGCGAAATTAATCTGAATCATTCGAGAAGTATTCTCGCTATCTGCGATTGTCAACTCGCGTGTATTACCGATAGTAATATCCGCATCGTAATCGATAACAGGCGTTTCAAGGGTGCTACCAATTGAAACTCGAGCTTTTTCCTTAAGCTCGTCTGTCAAAATTCCGGTAGGGTCATTAGACTGCACCATAAACGCGTCCAACGCTCCATACCTACTTGGGCGAAGCTCAAACTTATCAAGATTTGAGTTCGCTCTCATGTTCTGGGTACGTGTTAAAATCAAACTCATAACGCTTAAAATTTTAAAAAGTTAATAATTTAAAAGTTACGCAATGGTGCATTACCCTTTTACAACTTTGCGTTTTATCTAATAGGCAAATTGCCTACATTATTATCAGCTCTAAGCTGCGTAAACTGTGTATCAAACTCAGCAGAATCACGGGTAAGGCCCTGTGAAAGCAAATGCGCTTCGATAATACGGCCAGCCTCTACTTGATTTTTTGCGCCTGACAAATCCAAAGCGCCACCTGTCTGCGACCCTGTTCCTCCGCCACGCGTTCCTCCACCTGTCTGCTGACGACCTGTATCAATTACGTCTTTAAGCGAAGTTTCCATAAGCAATTCCTTAATAGTATACGGATTTAAGTTATTGCCAGGGTTATTTAAGATATTACCGTTTGCATCACGAAGTACCAATACCTTCACTCCGTTATTCTCAATAAAGTCAGGCGTACCCTTTGAAAGAATTTCTGCCTTAGCAGCAGTAAGCAAAGTCTTCTGAACAGGCTCCGTGATACCAGACTTAAACTTAAGGCCAGTTGTCGCTGTTTCAAAAGCATAATCTACATGAGTACTCTTAAGAGTAGCCTCATAAGTTTCCTTTTGCTTTGAAAGTTCTGTTTCTTTTGCTTGGAGCTGTCCTTGTAGCTGAGAAGCTAGTGCCTTAGTATCTTTAAGCTGCTGCTTCAAAGTTTCGTCGCCAGAATTTTTTTCTAAGTCGGCCTCAAGCTTTGTTATGCGCGCTTTAGCATCGTTAAGCTGTGTATTTAAAGTGTCTACTGAATCAGACTTAGCTTTAAATTCAGTTAATACTCGTTTTGCATAGTCATAGCTCTTCTCACCGTTTTTCTTTGCTATTCCAGTAACACTGAGTATGTCAGTATCATACTGCCCATGCAATGCCCCTATCTTTGTTCCTATTACAGAAGCCTCATCATTTCGAGACATCTCTGCAATTACATTAAGCTGCTCATCAGTCAAGGCTGAGAGCGCCGAATTTTGTCTAAGAATTTCAATCGTAAGCATACTACTTATTTTATCTCAATGTTAGTAGGGTTGTGTAAAACTTTCAAAATCTGGTAGCCTAGCACTTTATAATGCGCTAAGAAAATGCGAAGCTCAGAAGCCGTAAAAGTCTGTGTATAAGGCTTAGTTTCTTCTTTGCCAGTATTTGGATTAAATCGGCGACCTTTGCAAATAACCAAATGCGCAAGATGCTTTACATTAGCAGGAATTTCTTCTTTAGCTTCGGCCTCTACTTTAGCTTCGGCCTCTTTTGAGCTAATCAGCTCTTCGAGGTCAACTGCAAGTACAACAAGCTCATCAAGTCGCGCTTGCTTTGAGTCATTCCATACTTTTGGGTTTTCTTTTTGCTCTAAGAGCTCTTCTTTAGCTTTATTCACTTTGCCCAGATGCTCCTGAGCTTGTTCCAGGGTTAGCGCTGCTAGCTGGCTGGATGTTAAATTCTGCTGCATAATCTAATAATTTTTTAGTTATTATGTTTATTTTCTCGCGTAAAGGCTTATTTGCCGCAAACGCTAAGATATTGATATTCTCGCGTTCAAAGCGGTCGATTAACGAAACAAAGTTTATCTTTACCTGTACTAGCTTTGAGTCAAGTAGGCCTTCCTTATACAAAGATAAAACTTCTGCTAAAGTCTTATGTGGATAAGGCTCTAGCTGCTTTAAAATTTGCATTCTTTGAAGTACGAGCGGATTATTTTTATACTCTACCTCCAGTATTTGCTGCTGTATAGCATCAAGCTCAGCACTTGTTGCGCCCATACTTTTCGCTTGCTCATACTTAGCATAAAGCTCTTTAGCCGTGAATACATAAAACTCTGTACCCCAGCTAATAGAAGAGGCAAAGAAAGACTCGCCATAACGTAGTCTGCAAATTGTATCATCTATAAATTTCTGAGCCTGCTCAAAATTAGTTTTAAGAGCATTTAATACTGATGTTTTACTCTCAAAGTTAGCTGCAACTTGTGTTTCATTAATAGCCTCTTTTTCACTAACGGTACCCCCTGAACCAACAACGGCTACTATAATTTCGTTTTTTAAACGCTCGCATTCCTTTACGTTATAATCTAGCGAATCTTTATCGATAGACGTTATTTGTATAGGATTGCGCATGTCAGAAACGCCTTCGGCCTGATTAGGGATAGGCACTTCTAAGAACGAACCTGGACCAGCTATACGCTTCTCGCCACAAATAGGACAGCGCTCTACTGAGCCATTCGATAAGAATTTATACTCGCCACTGCTATTTCGTAAAAATCCTCCGTCACAGTAATCGCCTGTTTCGTTATTCTCAAAATTACAATCGGCTTCATACGCGCTATATATAGGATAAGGCGCGTAGAGGTCTAAATGACGCTTTGACAATGCAAAAAATAAGTACCAATCTAAGTTTGATAACTCCTTTGTGATAGGATTTTTTTTGAGGTCCTTATTTTTCTCATTTAAGGGCTGCGACCAAAAGAATCTAGCCGGACAATAACCTAAGTTATGAAAGGCTTGAGACTCAACGCCTATTATCTCTCGCTTTTCATTTATAACATAAACGCTAATTGAGTCATTATCAAAAACAGCTACGCGATTATTAGGCTGATTAAACACAAGCCAATTTAAATTTAAGGCGTCATCTGTTTCGTAATCAATAACTGCGTCTATGTCAAGCCAATAAAAATAAGGCTCTGGCCTAAAAGTATTCTGACTTGCAGGCAAGTCTACAACCAGTATACTATTAGGCGCTACTTGCATGCGTTTCCAACCCTCCGTTTTCCAGACTTCTGGCTCATTTAAGTTATTGCGCTTATAATTTAGCCAGTCCTCAAGTAATTCTGAGTCTGAAAACTGATATGACGACGAGGCATTTCGGCTATAAAACACACGTTCCAGCTCTCTGTAAACGTCTTCTACTACCGCGGTTGTCGGCAATGGCGCCTGGAACAGCTGCGTAAAAGTAAGGTATTTATCCTTCGGCAAAAAGCCTTGAACCCAATTTAAGAAAAGGCTCGCCGCATGGGTTAAGTCAGCCGTTGCAACGCTAGTCTCAGTATGAAACCTCAACCGGCGCTGCAAACTAACTGCTTTCTGAATTGTGCCTCTTTTATTCGGCTTTTGCAGTATCTCCTTTACTTGTTTTAAGCTTAAGGCCACTTTCTTCGTTATATTGGTAATTACTGTCAGCTGACAAAACCCAGCCTCCATTTAAAAATTCTCCCATATCGAGCAGTCTTTCGGCATGTTCAAGGCCAAAAGATTTACGTAATCCATGCTTTGGCACTACTAGCTCTACTGTTGGCTGCTTTTTTGGTTTCATATCGTTATACACTCTTAGCGTTTACCCAATCTGTAAGCGGATTGAAATCAAGAGACTCGCGCTTAACAATTACAAGGTTATCACTCCAGTTAGGGAAGAACGACCACATAACTGAGTTGCTATCTGGGTCTTCAAAACCGCCAAGAGTCTTATCTCCAATAAACAACTTACCAATAGGAATTGGCATATACTTTGTAGGCTCTTTTGGATTATCTACAAGGCAGCCGATATTTCCGTTCTCGTCAATGAGCCATACGCCGATATTCTCGCACATATATGACTTCATAGTTGCAACAGTCTGCTGCGACTCTTGATACATAACTGCCTCGAAGTTAGTAGGCTCGCGGCCAATAATAATTTCAATACCTCCGAGAGTCTGATTACCGCCGCCAAAAGTTCTTGCTGCACCAGGCTCAGTTGTTGGGTTTTGCAAGTACGGTGACACTATCATTTTTGTACTGTCAGCCGCTGAAAACAATGCTGAGAAGCTAGCCTTCTTTGTAGGGTCTTCTACCGCATTAAGAACTCCAGCACTCGCATAAATACGCTGAAAAGCTACTTTCTGGATTTGTCCAAGACTTTCTTTGCATTCCTGAATTTCTAAGTCCTCAAGATGCGCTCCAGCTGGACACCCACAGTTTAATCCCATAATTTAATTGATTTAAAAGTTAATAATTCTGCATTAACTGCAGGTTTGTATTTCACTAAGCAAATATACAAAAAAAATTTATAATTAAAAAATTATTTGGCTATTTTTTATTAATTTCGTCTTTTTATTTTTTTACGCCTTACTTTCCTGGCATGCATTTCCCAAACTCCTGTCAAGCAGTCAGGCGCGTCATCATGCTGTTTCTTCTTATTATCCTTGCGATAACTCATTATAGCTGAATGAAAAGCAGGCCATTTTTTCTCCCATCCTTCCGGAAACAGTATATCCCCCTGCACGTTACCTGAAGCTGTAAATATGCGTGTCTTTTTATTCTGAGTTTGAGTAAAGGTGTTAACTATACACTTATAATTATGAAAAGCTGTACGTAGCTTGGTCTTAACAGCTCGCGCATACCCTCTACCGCCGTTATTTGCTTCTATTAAGGTCTCGCATGTGCTATTTTTTGTAAGCAATTCTGCTTGTTTATTTTCTGTTACTTCCATTGGAGCATCAGTATAGAGCACATCTGTCACATAGGCAAACTCAGGAGTATTTATAAAGCATATAGAGCATAAGAAGTCGGCTCCTGTATCGGCAGTATCTGTATAGTTCCACTTCTGTAAAGCCTTGTTACCTGCTGGTAACATGTCTCTCGTATAAGTTTTAAAGCCTTCGGAATACATAAGTCCCTCTTTAGGCTGCGGGTCCTGTCCATACTGCGTATCAAAGACAAGCGGGTTAATAGCTCTCATCTTATACAACTCCTCTAATGTATGCTTCATAGGCCAAAGCGCATGCTCTTCGCCTGTCTCCGGGTCTATCTGAATTGCCGGTAACGAAAGCACAGTCCACTCTTCCGGCTCGACCGTCATAAGATAGCCGCACAAGTCATGCTCGTGGAGCCTCTGCATGATTATTATAATCGGCGTATTACGCGAGTTGGTACGGTTACGGATAGTATTCTCGAATCGGAGATTAATGCGCTCTCGTACAATGTCAGACTCCGCGTCTTCAGGCTTCATAGGGTCATCAATAAGTATTGCGCCCTGAAAGACATTAGTAGTCGCGCCTATCATATCAAGTATTTCGTTCGTATGGTCGTCGAAGACAAACGGGTTCTGCCCTCCGTCAAACTCTTCGTCTACGTTACCTGCACCGAAACCTGTTACCTGACCTTGTGTTGAAACCGCATAGAGCTCGCCTCCCGCTTTTGTTTTCCACCTCTTGGACGAACCTTTTTCTGACGCGAGAGCTGACTTAGGAAAAAGGTCTTTATAGAGGCCCTCCTGCATAATGCTGCGCACAGTATCAGAGTTGTCATTAACCAGCATGTCTGAGTAGGACAAATGCAGAAATCGACACTTAGGGTTAAGTGCAAAGCACCACGATATGAAAGACTTGATGGCAACTTCAGTCTTACCATATCGTGGAGGCATATTTATTATAAGCCTTCTGCACTTACCGTCGACAACATCTTGCAAAGCGTTGAAGATATGCTTATGATGCTCAGCAACTATAAAGGAGCGTTTGTATTGCGCTCTAAACATCGCTCGGGTGTAGGCCTCAAAGGAGGTCAGCATCTCCAGGCGTAGAAGCTCCTGCGGGTTGGCTATATTATTATGCTGAGCCTGAATATCGGCCAGCCCTGTTTTTTGTGTATGATACATAATATATTATATGTATGCGCACATACGCGCATATTATTTTATTAATGTGTCTCGAATCACTATATAGGCCTCTCTGGAAATCGGCGTGTTAGGAATAATGCCTTGCATTGTCTCCTGCCCAGGCAAATTCATTATCATCTCACCTTTGCCGAATACCCTATCCCACAGTTTCTCAAGAGTGGACATATTGCCGACCTTCAAGTCATCTTTAAGCCTCTTTATGACTATCTTAATCGAGATAGGTATGCGCGGGTTCGAATAAATGGCGTCAATCTGTTGCGAATTGCAGGTTAGGAGGCACGCCAGAAGATTAGCCGTGTCGTTTTTCGAGAGCTGCATGTTAAGATTAACGTTGAGAGAGGCCAGCAGCTTAAGGACCTCAGGCCTTGAAGTAGGCATACCGAACTCCTGGGCAAGCATCGCCTGCGGACTCCGAGCAGGAGAAGGCGCTGCAGCTGGCGCGACTGGCGCGGGCGCCAGGTTTGGCAGCTGGGGGAAGTAAGGGTCCTCTGAGTCGAGGGTCTGCTTGACGCGCATATCTGCGTCATACTTAAGCACCTCTTCTACATGAGCCTCTTGGGCTTCAGCCGCCAGCACTTTAGCTTCCAGGGCCTGTTGCTTCCTGGCGAGCGTCGCTTCTCGTTTCTCCAGTGCTTTTTCCTCTTTACGCATCTTCGCTTCAGCGTGCTGGCGTATAAGGCTCTCGGCCTTTTCACGCGCGCTCTTTTCGCGGTCCGCTTTAATTTCTCCGTCGTTGGCCGTGCCTGAGCGCTTCGGAAGAATGCTCGAGATATTAGCGGCAAGCGTCTTTATTTCGTCCATATTTTTTATTGCAAATATACATATTATTTATTACATGCGCATAGCCAGGGGCGCTAAAAAATTCTAAAATAGGCTCAAACCTTACTTGTACGCCTTGGCGCCGGTCGGATAAATCGCTATGGAAGGGCTGTGTGGCGCGTAGGAGTATAGCCGAAGGGAGCTGATAGCGGGTTGCAGGTGCGCCTGGGAGTCAAAGGAAGGGGGGAAATTTTAGGTATTTGCCTGGTTTCCAGGGCTTTAGATAGGCGTAAACAAAATAAACAATAAAAAGATAAAAAAATTGGTCTTAAAAAAGAATAGAAAAATTTTAAAAAAGTATTTTTGTTTACAAGCAAGCTATTGTAAATCAGGCTTTTAGGGCCTGTAAACAAAATAAACAATAAACAGACAATAGATTTTGGAAAAGGACCTATAAAAAGTTGGCCTATTTTTTGTTTACATTGTTTACCTTGATTTTCAAGCAGTTACAAAATTTTCGGTAAACAATGAGAAACAATGTAAACAATACTTTTGTTTACGCCTAAGTGACTGATTTTCAATCCATTATATATAAATAAACAATGTAAACAATAAAAGTCATAAAACACTTGGTTAAAGTTCATTTTTCAGAAAATTTAGGGCAAAAAATGCAAAAAATGAACTTCATATAGGTATATAAGGAAATTTTGTTTACATTGTTTCCTGGAGGCCAAATTGGAGTGTAAGTTATTAAAAATCAAGCCTTTATGCGAGAAACAAAAGAAAATCTTATTGTTTACCAGAAAAATTCTTGTTTACGGCCTATTTTTTATTTTTCAAAAAGCCAAAAAGGGGCCTGGGCCTTTTGTCAAAATATAGAATTGATAAAATGAGTTTAAAATTGGAAATTTGGCTTCAAATTTGGCCTGTGTGGAGCTTTTTATATTAAATTAATAAAATGTATTATTTTTATGTCAAATAGCCAAAATGGACTTGTATGGAGACCAACATTTAAAATTTTTTCTAAAAGACAAAAAGCCTGTCTACAGTTTAAGAGAAGGGCCTATTTTTATATACATAAAGGGGCTAACAAGTGCAAAAAAGGGGCCCTAATTTTAATATTTTATTAATAAATCTTAACATTTAAATTAATATATTTTAGCAGTTTAAATTTTATTATATAAATAAAAATTATTATCTTTGTAATGTGAAAATAAAAATAACAGCGCTTAATATA
>JAZNMA010000122.1:0-1611 GCA_045579345.1 Christensenellaceae bacterium
AAAATTTTTCTCCCGTATAATAACTGAGCTTATATTATAACATATTTTCGGTAAAATATCAATTCATTTACTCCGTTCATGGCTAAACAGCCTAAAAGTGGGTTTCCCACTTGTTTAAGAGTCGAAATTGCAATTTGGTGCAATTTCCTTAACCTGCTTAGGCGTTGAAATCCGCACCATTTTTTCGGAAAAAACGCATCTCTAAAAATCTTCAAAAAAAGTTTATAAATATGACAAATCTTGTCATCTTTACTTTGGTATAATAGGACTATGGATAAATTAGCATATCATTACAATAAGAAAAAACTGCCCGCTAAAACAGAGGGTAAATATCTATACTATTATCCTTGCGATGATATTGAAAACGCCACCGTGCAAATGGGTGGGCGTGGTTTTGTCACGATTGAAGTAAGCGAGAAAGAATGGGAAGCGTTAATTGAGTTAGATAGGATTGAGTATAATAACGAGCATAAATACGTACGCCATACTGCTGAACTTCTCGATGAAGAAGATGAAACTTTAACTGCAAAGCAACTAGAAAACTTCCACGTTAAGGATACCCCTATAGATACAAAAGTGGCAAACTATTACTACAAAAAAGACCTATATTACCAACTTACCGAAGATGAAGAAAAAGTTCTTAAAATGCTTGAGAACGGCGCTACTCAAAAAAATATAGCTAAAGTGTTAAACGTTACGCAAGGCTACGTTTCAATGATTAAAGCCAAAGCACAATACAACTACGATTATGCAGAACAAACTACAGCTATAAAAACTAATTGTCCCGAATACCTTTGGAAGTGTTGGAACTTGTTTACTAAAAAGTTGGAAATGCCGATGTTTTTAGACGTAGAAATGGAATACGTACTAAGTTATCTGCACCCTAACGACGTGGCTCACTTTATGTTCTGGTATTATAGTTTGGGCGAATTTGTCCGCTTCGCTATAAGATATTATCTCTACAATGAAGAGGCTATTGAAAGAGATAAATCGGAATACCTATCGAAAGCAAGCGACCAAGAACTTGCTTGGTATTTACAAAATTACGCCGATGCGGTTCCTTTGGTGCAAATCGTATATATTCGTTTAATCACCGAAGTTGAAAACCGAAGAAGTCGAGGACAAAACGGCTCAAATAAAGGAATTGAAGGTTTATATACTGCCGTTGAAAAACTTTCACAAAAAGCAAACATATCGCTTGAGGAATACTTTACAAAGAAAATTTATCCTATTATAGCAACTATTCGTAATAGACGTATCAAGCAATTTGCACGGCTATATAAGCACAAAAAATCTAAAAAATAAAAAATTTTTAAAAAGTTTTCAATTTTACTAATATTTTCCCTCTTCTCGTGGCTTATAAGTAGAGGGGGTTCAAAAAAATCGGTTTCCGCACAGGAAGCCGATTTTACTTTAATCCCTTTTCGGGCATCCGTACCCGTGAAGCGGAAATAAGTATAAGGAGGAAAAACATATGAGTTATGAATTAGACGGTTGGGATTATCACGCCTATCAAATGAAAGTTGACCGCACCAGAGACAAACACGCGACGATATCTAAGTTTGGGCTGAATAAACAAGAAATCGCAAAGCACGAAGAATATCTTGAACA
>JAZNMA010000123.1:0-20893 GCA_045579345.1 Christensenellaceae bacterium
GATATACCTAAAATTATAGATTTATTAAAGCAGGTGTGTTTAGTGCATCATACTGGTAGACCAGATATTTTTAAGGTTGGCACTAAATATTCTACCGAAGAATTAAAGGCGATTTTAAAAGATGATATTAAACCGATTTTAGTTTCGGTTGACGAGAACGATAACGTGCAAGGTTATTGCTTTTGTATTTATCAGCAACACGTAAACAATTCAGTTTTAACCGATATAAAAACCTTATACATTGATGATTTATGCGTTGATGAAACTTTGCGTGGTAAACATATCGGCAAAGAACTATATGAGTCGGCTGTTAAACTTGCAAAAGAAACTGGTTGCTACAACTTAACTCTAAACGTTTGGAGTTGCAATCAGTCTGCATTAAAGTTCTACGAATCACTAGGTTTATTACCCCAAAAAATCGGTATGGAATTGATTTTGAAATAAAACATTTTAACAATTTTAATAATTTAACAAATAAATAAAACGCCGTTTCGTAACACCGAAACGGCATTTTTGTATGTTTGCAAAACAAGATTTGATAGATAATTTGTTTGTGTCATAACTCATTGCAATTTTTGTCAAAATATGGTAAAATTATTATATGTAGTTTAAGGGAGAAATTAGATGAGTAAAGTTCCTAAGAGAATTATTGATTATTTTTACATGGAAACAAAGGACTTTGAAATAGATAGTATTTCTTTGGTTGAAAAGAAAGATTCTTATTTTGATAATGTTTCTTGCTATCACATCAAAACAAAGCAAAAAGTGGAGTTTTACATTTTTGAGGGGAAAACAACATTAACTAATATTTATCCAATTAAAAAACATGAAACATTGGATGAGGTTTACTATAAACATGTAGGCTTTATAGCAGAGTATACATCGAAAGCAGTTGCCCAAAATTTTATACTTGATTTTATTAAGGATTTTTCTGTTTTTCCAATTTTGGATAGACGATTGCGAGAAATTGTAAAAGAGATTACATTAAATAAAAATTCAAGTCAATTAAGTGGAATTGCAAATCAAATTAGAGATTGTTACTTACAGTTGACTGATTATTTGAACAATAAAAATATGACGAAAAATCCTAATTTTAAGAATGATAATTTTACGGATAATTTATGTGAGTTTTTACAATGGGTATTGCCAGGTTCTAAATCAGAGAGTCGTCGAAATACAATAAACGCAATTGCTAAAAAGGGTTGGTCTTTTAATGCAGAATTAATACATAAAGATTCTATAACTGTATTTGATGTGATGATTTCATTTAATATATTAAACTTACTAGTATCTTCAATCTCGGACATCATTACGGGCAATAATATGCCTTTTAATAAAATAAAGTGTCCAAACTGTAAAAATGAAAAATTTACAATGCTTCAAAATAGTGATAACACTAGTTATGAGTGTGTGTGCGCAAATTGTAATACGCACTTTGAATTTTCTATGAAATCTATTGCAAAGGATATTTAATAATGGATAAACAATTTGTAAAAGTTGACAAACCTAATGATTGGCCTCAAAATCAACGAGAAGCGAATTTAATGAATGTGCTTGATGCTGTAGAAGCCTTTACAAAACAACCTAATTATAAAAATAAAGAAATCTTATATGCACTTATAAATCAAGTAGATTTAAATGAAATTAATGAGTTTGGACTATTTAGAATTACAGATTATGAGGTTGCGATAATAAATCAATTATATTTTGATGCAACATTGATAAATTGTGAAAGCTTAAAAATTTATTTATATGCCCATATAGCAAGATTGGCTCGTACACATAAGATGATTTATAATATGCGAGATACATTGGGCGAAAAAATTGATTTTTTAATAAAAGAATTTTCATTTTTAATGCCATCTTTGAAATTGTTTTATTTGTGTTATGCTTATTTTAATTATGAAAAAACAAGGAGTTTTGCTGATGAAATTATAAATGAAGTAAAAATAGAAATGAAGGTGAGTAATAAAGACACTATTGGGGATGTCGCATTTGCCTATATTACGATGTTAAAAGATTTAAGCAATTTTTCTTCGGGTAAGGTTTTTGGAATTTTAAAATTTACCAGAGATGAATTAATTAAACTATTTCAATTAGAAGCTGAGTTAATAAAAAATACAAACCAAGATATAATAAAGAGACCTTTAAAGGGTGTAATCAAACTTACAATAAGGAATTGGGTATTGAAATCAAGGAACAATTATGATTTTGATTTGTTATACAAATGTATTTCCACCTCATCAATACAAAAGGCATTTTTCAACCACGAAGTGTGGATGCAAAAAACTGAATTGTTAAATGATAAAAGGGAAGGAAAAATTATTAAGGAACTATATGCAAATAAAACATGGGTTAAAAAAGAATGGGCAAAGAAAATCAAATTTATACCTTTAGAAAATAGCTTTGTTTGTTCATATAGTAAAGAAAAACCAACGAGCAAAATGCTAAACAAATATGGTGGGAATGTTTTTGGCTATAAATCGGATAGAATTGCAGATGTTTTAACGCCTATAGTGAAAGTGAAAAATGTGCCAATGCTGGAACAAGTTTCTTGTTACGATATAATATACAATATTCAAGAGTTGAAAGACGAAATTAATTACTTAATTGAATTAATCGACTTGTTTGATGCGCCGGAGGAGAAGAAAAGTCGATTTTTAAGTGAGATGTTACAATATTGGTATCTATCTGCTAAAGATAAAAAATGGGAGTATGAACACGAGAGACGATATCAATTATTTTTATTTGATTATAAAGATTATTGGGATTTACAGATTGATGAAAGATTTGCAAAAATAAAGACTAGTGTATATATTCTTCCAGATTTTATTTTAACTCAAAATGAAAAAATAAAGAGTTTTGTAAAAATACAGAGATCAGGAAAAATAACTAATACAGCGATGCGACCTTATATATATTGTCACGAGTGTACTCAAGTGGATTTTGATGACGCGATAGATGGTCGAGTTGAAGATAAGTTTTGCCCTGTATGCGGTTCAAAAAATATTGAATTGATTTCTAAATATAAGTAAATAAAAAGGTCTGATGGAGAAAATATCAGACCTTTGACTTTATTTAGATGTTTATTGCAAAATTTATAATTTGCCTCTTTCTTTTCTTAGCATATTCTAATGTTTTAACGGCGCCACCCCAAGAATATTTAACATAGGCGATAACAAGGTCGGCAGAATTTACCATCCACTCGTTTCTTTTTAATATGGCAAACTTGCGTGGAACGCTTTCAATAGGAGGGAATATTATGTCGTCATAATAATATTTTGCTGATTGTAGCTTGCTATAATTTTTATCAAGATAGGGGGTTATAAACACCAACTTAATATCGGGAAAATCATTTTTTAATGCTCTTAAAGTTCGTAAACACAAACTATCAAAATCACCATACCCACCTAAGTAAAACTTACAGGTGGGATTTTTTCTTATTTCCTTAATAAGAAGTTGTTTTAATATTTCCTTTTCTTCATCACTAAACAAGCAATTAGAATGCCCACAAAATGTAATTACCATTAAACGCTTTCCTATGTAGATTTACCTACATATTATATCAAATCAAGTAGCAAAGTGCAACCCTTTGTGTAGGTTTATCTACGTATATTTGCAAACATAAACTGGTAAACTTATACGTAGATATAACTGCATAGGAGTGTTAATATATGAATGTTTGTGAAGCAACAGCAAAAAGAATAAAACAATTATTAAAAGAGAAGGGGATGACTCAATATAGATTAGAACAAAAGTCAGGAATTTTACACGGAAGTATGGCGTGTATTATGAATGGACGCAACAAAACCGTAACACTTAGTACGATTTACATGTTGGCAAGAGGTTTTGATATGTCGATAATCGAGTTTCTAAATAATGAGATTTTCTTATCCGAAGAAGTTGATTTTGAATAATTATTTTGAGCATAGGTCGGTAGTGTTTGCTATCGACTTTATTTTTTTGCTCACTAATATGTGATTATTAAAAAAATTAAACGAACTTTTAATTAATTTAACAAAAGGTATTGTGATTTTTAAGCGAAAGTGCTATAATGGTAAACGTATAAAAATATTCTATTTTTATGAGGTGGAACATGGCTGCAAGCTATAAGAAACTTTTCAAATTGTTAATCGATAGGGAAATGAAGAGCAAAGACCTTGCTGCAAAAGCAGGTATTAGTCCCGCAACTCTAGCAAAGATGAAAAAAGACGGTGCAACAGTGTCAAGCGACGTGCTTGTCAAGATTTGCACTGCCTTAAACTGTACAATGAACGAAATCGTAGAAATTGTGCCTACTAAGGTAGATTAATTTTTATAATATGACTGAAACTGTCATATTTACTGTGCTAAAATCAGAGTGATTTTAGCAAAAGTCTAAAAAGGAAAACAATTGAGATGAATTATATAGACTTATTTGCTGGTGCAGGCGGATTGTCGGAAGGTTTCCTGCAAAATGGATTTTCTCCACTAGCACATATAGAAATGAATTCAGATGCTTGCTATACGTTAAGAACTCGCATTTGTTATCATTACTTAAAAAAGCAAAATAAATTGATTTTTTACAATAAATATTTACGTGGACAAATTACAAGAGAAAAATTGTACAGTCTTGTTCCTGAAGAGTTGTTAAATTCAGTTATAAATGAAAAAATGTCTGATGAAACAATGCGTGGCATTTTTGAAAAGGTAGATGTTCTTGTTGGAAAGAAAGAAGTAGACATTATAATAGGTGGTCCACCTTGTCAGGCATATTCACTTGTCGGTAGAGCGGTAAAAGAAGATAAAATGCAAGGGGATGAGCGAAATTATTTGTATAGACTGTATTGCAGATTTTTGAAACGCTATCAACCCAAAATGTTTGTGTTTGAAAACGTGCCAGGTTTATTAACCGCAAATAAAGGTCAGCATTTTGCGAATCTAAAGAAGTATTTAGCGCGTGTTGGATATAAAATCGAGTGTAAAGAACTGAATGGTAAAAATTTTGGAGTGTTACAAAACAGAAAAAGAATAATTATTATTGGTTGGAAAACGGAGTTTGATGGGAAATATAAATATCCACAATTTGAAGAAATAAAGCACTCATATAAGGTTAAGGACTTATTAGAGGATTTGCCGGAAATTCAAGCAGGGGAAGAAAGCAAAGAGTATAAATGCAAGCCGTCGAAATATCTTACTGAATTTGGTATTCGTGCGAAGAACGACGTGTTAACTTACCATGTGGCGCGCCCTCATATACAAAGAGATAAAGAAATTTATAAAACAGTTATCGATGCTTGGAATAACGGACACAGGCGATTAAAATATATAGATTTGCCTAGTGAATTGCGAACTCATAAAAACGTTACGTCATTTTTAGACAGGTTTAAGATAGTTGAGTGGGATACGCAGACCTGTCACACAATGATGGCACATATTTCAAAAGACGGTCACTATTTTATACATCCCGATAAAACACAAGCACGTTCTATAACCGTGCGTGAAGCGGCAAGAATACAATCCTTTCCGGATAACTATTATTTTGAAGGAAGTAGGACGGCGGCGTTTACCCAAATAGGTAATGCAGTGCCACCGCTAATGGCGAAAGCAATTGCAGAAAAAATAAAGGAACAGTTGGAAGAAAAATAATTAAAGAGGATACAAATGAGCAACCTGTTAATTCAACAGTACGGAAAGTACAAAAGACAGCATCTTGACGAAAACCCATATAGTTGTTTATTGGATACGTCAATTGATATCAATCCACACCAAGTGGATGCATTTTGTGGTGCCGTAAAATCGTTGAAAACGGGTGGAATAATTTTGGCTGACGAGGTTGGTCTTGGTAAAACGATAGAGGCTGGGCTTGTAATAAAATACGTCATTAAAACTGGCGCAAAAAAGATTTTAATTACATTGCCCGCATCGCTTAGAAAACAATGGGAAGTAGAACTTTTAGAAAAATTTGATTTCCCAGCAGGCTCTATAAAAATATTGGATAGACAAGCCATAAATTTTGACCCGCTAGGAACAGTTGATTATTGGTTAAAAGATTATAAAAAGTTAAGTATTGCGCTTACGTCTTATGATTTTTCGTCAAAACTGATGAAGAAATACCCTAGCGTAAAATGGGACTTTGTTGTTATTGATGAAGCGCATAATATGCGTAATATTTTCCACGGAACAAAGAGAGCAAAAAGACTATACGAGCAAACACATAATATTCCTAAAATTTTGCTTACAGCAACGCCTTTGCAAAACAGTTTGAGCGATTTGCACGGATTGGTGTCTTTTATAGACCCTAGAATTTTTGGAACGGAAAAAGCCTTTAATAAACAGTATAGGGAAGATTATAATTACGCAGAATTAAAGCAAAATCTTTCGCCTGTATTATATAGAACATTAAGAAAAGACGTTAGCAAATATATGCAGTTTGCTAACCGTGTTAGTCGCACTTTTGACTTTGAATTAAGTTATGACGAAGTTGCGTTATATATGAGAGTTAACAAATTCTTAAAGCGTGACTATTTATATTCGTTGCCGACGGCAAATAGAAACTTATTAACACTTGTTATCCGTAAGTTGTTGGCATCGTCGAGTTTTGCGCTTATTGAAACTTTTGAAGTTATTTTAGAAAGATTGCAAAAATTACTTGAAGGCACGAAGTCTAAAGATGCACAGGAAGGTTTTGAACTTTTCTGGAACTATCTTGATGACGATTATGATGAGGATGCAGAAGAAGAGGAAGACGCGGACGTTATTTTCCAAAAACAACAAATTCAAGAAGAAATAGACGAAGTAAAAGCAATTATTGAAAATGCTGAAAAAATAAAAACAAACGCAAAAATCAAAGCCTTAAAACAAGCAATTGAAGTGGCGTTTGCTATGCAACGGGAAAAGAGCATAGCAGAAAAGGTTGTAATATTTACCGAATCAAAGCGTACGCAAAAATACGTTGCAAAAGAACTTATTGCGAGTGGTATTGACGAAGAAGATATTGTTCTTTTCAACGGTGAAAATACCGACGCAAGAACTAAAGAAATTTATAGGGCGTACCAGGTTAAAAACTTTGGTAAAACCAACTATGGACCTGCTGTAGAAAGAAAACACGCTATTGTTGACTATTTTGAACACAATGCTAAAATTTTAATTTTGACGGATGCAGGTAGTGAAGGTTTGAACTTGCAGTTTTGTAATACGGTTATTAATTACGACCTTCCTTGGAACCCGATGAAGATTGAACAACGGATTGGTCGTTGCCATCGTTACGGTCAGAAGAACGACGTTGTTGCGATTAACTTGCTTAATACTGGCAATGCGGCGGATATGCGCGTTTACGAAATTCTTTCTAAAAAGTTTGAACTGTTCGACGGCGTATTCGGTTCGTCGGATATTGCACTTGGTATATTAGAGTCTGGCATAAACTTTGAGCAAGAAATTTTAGCGATTTATCAAAAGTGTAACACGGCGGCGGAAATTAGGCGTGAATTTGATAAGTTGGATAGAAAACTTGATGCAAAACGCAATAAAAAGGCAAGAGAGTTGCGTGAAATATTGCTTTCTAAAACAAGCGAACAAAAATGTGCTGACCTTGATGCTATTGAAATTGATATAGATAAATATCTTCGTCAAGAAGAATATTGGCGTGGAGTGGAAGACGAAGACTTAGGTCTTCCTGCAATGAATGTTTGGAAAACGCCAAATTGGGGAGAAGAGGTTTTAGGTGCACACGGATGGCTTTTTGTAGGTGCTTTGTGCGATAATACAAAATTGCTGTTTCCCGTGTTACTGCTTTGTGATGAGCAGGGCAGATACGTTGATTTTGATGAAGACGACTTATTGCCATCGTTAGAACAAATTGACGATACGGAAATATTTAATCACAAATTAACTGCGGATGAGCAAAAATTGGTTAACGGCGTTTATGATAAACTCTTAAAAGAAATGATGGGTAGATATAACGCTGAAAATCAACAGTACATAGCATATCAACGTCAAAAACTTGAAAACTGGGCGAAAGTCCAGGAGGAACAGTTGATGATAACGATTGGAGAAATAACGGAAGAAGCCAATGAAATTATGTGCCAGGCGGAAGCGTCTAAAAACTTCTATGAAAAAGTTGATTTAAAGAAAAAAGCGCAAGAAAAATTAGCACAAGCGAAAAAAATGATAGATGGCTATCATCAAAAAGTATCGCAAATTAACGAAGAGGTTCAAAAAGAAATTGAAGAATTTGAAAAGCATTTAATAGTTAATCCTATTTTGCTTTTCAAGATTGTACTAAAGTTTTAAGGAGAAAACAAATGATAAAAAAATATCAAGTATTTGTTAGTTCCACATATGAAGACCTGAAAGAAGAAAGAAAAAAAGTTCAAGAAGTTTTACTAATGGGAGAGTGCATTCCCATTGGCATGGAGGCTTTTGTTGCTGATAATGATGAGCAGTTTAACATTATAAAAAAGAAAATCGATTTGTGCGATTATTATATTCTAATAATTGGCAATCGTTATGGTTCTATCAATCCTGATACACAATTAAGTTATACTGAAATGGAGTATAATTATGCTATTGATAAATCACTTCCAGTTTTGGTTTTTGCATCTGAAAACACAAATAATGAATATGAAGAGTCAGACGAAAAACAAGAAAAACTAAAAGCGTTTAGAGAAAAAGCATTGAAATCTAGAATGGCAAGCATGTGGAAAGATATTAATGATTTATCCTTGAAAGTA
This sequence comes from Christensenellaceae bacterium, assembly GCA_045579345.1. Classification (GTDB taxonomy): domain Bacteria; phylum Bacillota; class Clostridia; order Christensenellales; family Borkfalkiaceae; genus UBA1259. The sequence continues at coordinate 8,712 of JAZNMA010000123.1, forward strand.
GTAAGCGCAATTTCAAATGCTAAGGAAACCATCGTGCGACCAGGTTGGGTAAGGGGTGGTAAATATAATACAGAAGAGTTGTTAGAACAATTAAATACTCAGAGAGTAGAAAACGCCAATTTAAAGAATGTTCAAAAAGATTTGCAGCAAAAAATCCAAGACTTAACATTAAATGATGAAGAGGAAAAATTTTGGGATAAACTAATTACGATTCCTTATACTGCAAAAAAGGAAGTAGTTGAAGAAATAGGGAAGCATAAAAAGAAGAAAATTTCCTATGTGAACGAACCAAAATATTTTTGTAAAGCGTGGTATGAAATTTATCAATATGTTATTCCCTTTTTTTATCATGAAGACTATTCAAGTTCGCTCAAAGAAAAGATTATAAGTTTGATAGGAGATTCTGATATATCGTTGGAAGATAGTGAAGTATTAAAAATAAAACACCAAATGTTTGCATTAAAATATATAAACTTAAGGATAGATACTTATTCTTATGCAAAACCCGAAAAAATGCAAATTACAAAAAAAGGATTAACCGCATTAAATAAGATTTTATTATCCAAATAAGGAGCGACAAATGCAAAAGAAATACCAAGTTTTTATAAGTTCTACATATACAGATTTAAAGAAGGAAAGGGCTAAAGTTCAAGAAATATTATTGATGGCAGATTGTATTCCGGCAGGCATGGAAGCGTTTGTTGCGTCAAATGCTCAACAATTTGAAGTTATCAAAAAAGTTATAGACTTATGCGACTATTATGTTTTAATTATAGGAGGAAGATACGGAACAATTAATAAAGAAACGGATCTCAGCTATACAGAGATGGAATATAATTACGCAGTGTCTAAAGGGATACCGATTTTGGTTTTTGCAATTGATGATAATGTAAAATTGGCAAAAGCAAATAAAGAAAGTAATGCAAAATTAATTGAAAAATTAAAAGAATTTAAGAAAAAGGCAATGACTAATAGACTTGCATCCGTTTGGAAGGATTTGGGAGATTTATCAGGACAAGTGGCGATATCTATTATGAAAATTAGAGAAGAAGACAAACGACCGGGCTGGATTAGAGGGGATGAATATAATCCAACAGAATTACTTCAAAAAATAACAACGCTACAAGACGAAAATAGAATATTAAACGAAGAGAATGTTGTATTAAAGACAAGTATTGATGAATTGACAAAGCAAGAATCCGATTTGGAATTTGAAGAATACAGTTTAAATGTTTCATATAGTACAAGGTCCGGTGTTCAAATGCATAAAAAGATAACATTAAAAGAAATTTTTAAATATGTATCAATTCATTTGATTAACGTAAGCAAATTAGAGAGTGCAATAATTGATTTAATTGCTGAATCTGTTGGTGCGAGCAGTGGTGTATACTTGTCAGATAAAACTATAGGAAAGCGTATTTGTAATCAGTTTATTGAATTAAAACTTATGTATACAAAGTGGTCAAATGAAAATAAAGGGTTGTATTATGGGCTTACCAAAAAGGGTGAGAAATTGAGAAATGAGATGAATTTGTTTAAAAAGGAGTCGAAGTAAAATGCAGAAGAATGGTAAGTTAGAGCTGACGTGGGTTGGCAAATATGACGAAAAAGAAATAGAGCCGAGAATTTTGGTTGAGGATAAGAGTAAATCTTATGGTGACCCCGACAGTGAAAATATACTGATTCACGGGGATAATTTGATTGCTTTAAAAGCCCTTGAACAAGATTATGCAGGTAGAATAAAATGTATTTATATCGACCCTCCTTACAATACTGGTAGCGCTTTCGAATATTATGATGATGGCCTAGAACATAGTGTATGGTTGCAATTAATGAAAGAACGGTTACAAATATTGCATAAATTGTTATCCGAGGATGGTTTTTTCTGTTGTCACATAGATGATTCTGAGAGTCACTATTTAAAAGTTTTATTGGATGAGATATTTGGAAGAGAAAACTATTTAACTACACTATATGTAAGGGTACGGTATCCAGATAAAACACTAAAATCGGATATGGATTTTCATAAAGAGATAGAGCAAATTCTTGTATATCGAAAGGAGTTTGGCGCCGTACCCAATTTTAGTTTTGAAGAAGTTGGGTATGAGAAATTCATATATGCTATTGAAGAAAATGGTGCAGGGGAAGAAATTGAACTAGGAAATAAAAAAGTAATTAAGTTTAATAAGGATCAATACAAGATATTAAAAATGAAAGAAGGGTCGGAATATGGACTAAAGGAGGTATGGGCAAGCGGGACAATTCTTGATGGGAATTCTTCAGGACGATTCTTTAGGGATTACTTGACTGGAAGATATCAAATAGATGGATACGGCGTTCTTTATAAAGTATATGGGATAGGCGATGACCGGTACGATTATAGATATTTTACAGGTCCACAAAAAGAAGGCGCGACGAAAGGAAAATATTATCAAGGTGTGCCATTGGACAAATTGAATGCCGAAAAAGTCGAAAGAAAAAATCCAATTAATGGATTTTATGATTTAGCAGGTAGTTTTGGTAATTGTCGATTAGAAGGCGGGGTTGGATTTAGAGGAGGAAAAAAACCCGAAAAACTATTAGAAATAGTTTTGAACCATTTTTCCAAGAAGGGAGATTGGGTATTGGATTCGTTTTTAGGTTCGGGGACAACAATTGCGGTGGCGCATAAAATGAATCGAAAATGGATTGGTATTGAGCTTGGAGAACACGCATATTCTTTATGCAAAGCTCGTATGGATTGTGTTATCAACGGCGATGAGACGGGAATATCGAAAGAAGAAAACTGGCAAGGTGGCGGTGGATACAAGTTCTATGAACTTGCGCCTAGTTTGCTTGTTCCTAATCCAAAACTTCCAACCATCAAACAAATCAATCCCGAATACACTTTTGAAATGATGTGTGAAGCGATTTGTAAGTTGGAAGGGTTTAAGTATAAACCGGATGGGAAATTCCACGGTAAATCAAGCGAACAAAGATTTATTCACATTACCAAAGAGTTTGTTAACGGCGAATATATTAACAGTTTGCTTGCAAATTTAGGAGAAGGGCAGTCTTTACTGGTATATGGGATGAAAATACAGTCTGGATTAAGACTTCCTGATAATATTATTGTAAAGAAAATCCCGAAAGATTTGTTGGATAAATGCACGTTTGAAAGCGAGGTAAGATAATGGAAAATATTGTAAATCAAATTGGATATGCAATGAGTTTAAGAACGCCACAAAAAGAGGCGCTCCAGTATCTTGACGCTATTTCTTCAAACTGCGATTACAAGCGTAATACTCTTGCTGAAGTTGAGGCAGTTGCGACGGCGAATTGTGAGGACAAGCATACTATAAAAATTGACGACGATTTTAAGTTCCCGTCTTTCTGCTTTGATATGGCAACTGGTATTGGTAAAACGCGTTTGATGGGCGCGGCAATCTATTATTTATATAAAACCAAGGGATACAAACATTTCTTTATTCTCGCACCTGGTAATACCATTTACGATAAATTGCGCAAAGAATCAAATCCTGCGCATCCAAAGTACATATTCAAAGGATTAGAGGCAGAAATGGGCCGTCCGAAGGTGTATGACGGCGAAAACTACACTAAGTATCCTGTAAGATACGTGCAGGGTGAAATCGAAATTGAAAAGACTTCTGAAATTCAGATTTTCATTTTCAATATCGGTAAAATTTTCAATAGCAAAACGGATACGACCTTTAAGTTCCATAAATACCAGGAAACGCTGGGTTCTTCCTTTGCGGACGTTTTAGCCAAGTTTGATGACCTAGTTATTTGCATGGATGAGGCACACCGTTATTATGCGCCTGCGTCTATGAAAGCGATTAGTTACTTAAAGCCTATTTTAGGGTTGGAGTTTACTGCAACACCAAAGTCGCATAAAAACGTTATTTACAGTTATGATTTGGCAAAAGGAGCAGGAAAGTTCTTAAAAATCCCTGTTGTTATGGGTAGAACGAATACGGGTGGATACAGCGCGGAAGACATTGAGGAAATGAAAATCCGTGACGGTTTAACCTTGCACGAAAATCGTAAAAAAGTAGTTTATCAATTCTGTTTAGACAACAATTTGGATTACGTTAAGCCTATTGTTTTGATTGCTTGTAAGGACACGGAACACGCAAAGAAAATTCGTGCTTTAATAGATAGTGATACTTTTAATAATGGCAGATATCGTGGTAAGGTAATTGAAATTCACTCGAATATGAAAGGGGAGGAAACGGAAGAGAATATCCGTAAACTCCTTTCTATTGAAAGCGCGCAAAATCCTGTTGAAATTGTATTACACGTTTATAAACTAAAAGAAGGCTGGGACGTAAACAACTTATTTACGATTATTCCGCTTAATGCTGCAAAGAGTGATATTTTAGCCCTTCAAACGATAGGGCGTGGTTTACGCTTGCCGTTTGGCGCTATTACAGGAAATGAAGCGATTGATACGCTTGATATCGTTGCGCACGACCATTATCGTGAAATTGTTGAAGATATCAAAAATAGCGATACGTTTAGATATCGTGATTTAGATGATAAGGGCGTAGAGCCTACGAAGATGGTAGAAATATCAAGTGGTATAGGAGATGGACAACTTTCGCTGTTAGATGACATTTTCGTTAGCGTGGGCGTTAAAACCTTTGACGCTATTAGTGACGTTAAAACGCAAGACAAAATGTATGAAGAATACATGAAGTCTTTTGGTAAGACCGCAAAGCCTGAAAAGAAAGAGTCTAATCAATATTCTTTCTTTGACTTTATGGCAGAACAAGAAGCAAAGGAAAAAGGTGAAGAGTCTACCGAAACGGTTATTGCAGTTGTAGAAAATACGCCTACTGGAATGAAAAAGGTTCAGCCTATGAAAAAGGAAGAGTTTGTTGCGGCTATTACAGAACTTAGTAAAAAAGCAATATCCGTTCCTAAAATTTTGGTTCAGCCAAGTTCTACGGTAACGTTAAAGCCGTTCACGGTAAAGAGAACTATTCCTGACTTTGAAATTGCAGCATCAAAAATTGAAAGATATAATGCGGTTAACGCTGAAATGTTAGAGTCGTTTGATGCTGAAATTTTAGCAGTAGATGATGCTCTTAATACGCTTGCATGTATGCTACTTGACTGTGATGCGTTAAGTGAAATTTCGGTTGATGAAGATGCTGATTATATTTTAGACGTTGTTCAACAATATCTTGCGCAAATTGAGGGCAGTGATGAAGATAAGAACAAAATAGTGCGCCGTTATGCAAAACTAATCATAGAAGATATAGTTAAACAAATCCACGCTAATATGGATAGGAAGACTTTCTACACGCACGTTATTCAAAAGGATTTAATCGTATTTAGAAAAGCGGTTAAAAACGTTAGAGCGGACGGCGGTGAAGTTAATTTCCGCAAATCGATTGCCAATAAGAGTGAAATTAAAAAATACGTATTTAACGGATATAAAAAATCGTATTATAACACCAACGCTTTTGACAGTGATACCGAAAGATTATTCTCGGTTGTGTTGGAAGATGATGCAGACGTTATACGTTGGATAAAGCCACCGCTTAATCAACTTGGTTTATTCTGGCAAGCAGGACAACAATATAACCCAGACTTTTTAGTGGAAACTTCTACGACTAAATATATGGTTGAAGTTAAGGCTAAAAATGAAGTTAAAAACCCTGATGTTATCGGTAAAGCAAAAGAAGGCATTAAGTGGTGCAAGTATGCGACCATGGTAGATTTTGACAAGAAACCTTGGGAATATAAACTTATTACGGATGATGTAATTGCCGTAGGAAATTCGTTAAAATATATTTTAGGACTTAGTGAAAACATAGAAACGGAGGAATAAGATGGCTGAAGATAAGAGCTTTTTGGAATCTGAAGTTAGACAAAAAATAATAGAGGCTTTAAGAAAAGACTTGGTTGGTCCATTAGAGGAAAATGAAGTGCTTGATGAAAGCCCTATGTTTGAATATTTGACAGGTATGCTATATCCACAAGTTCTTGCAGACTGTTTAGAAATGGAACTTGACGCAGACGTTGATAGAAGTGAACAAGATTCTGATTATACGCCACAACCAGATGAAGATGATAACGAGCCCATGACTGCTACTAAATTTAAACAGCAGTCAACTATTGGCATGAGCTTTTATCTTAGAAAGGACACTCAAAAAATCAAGGCAGTTATTTCTTGGGGTGACTATATCAGAAGTACTGAAAAACAAACCAATGAAAAGGGTGAAGAAAAAACAAAAGTTTCATATACTCGTCAACCCATGATAGAAACTCTTGAAGTGGATTTTACTTCGTTTGGGAAACATCAAGACTATCCATTGCCAGTAGACTCCAATTTGCATTTATACGTAACAAAAATAGGTTTAAAAAACGACTATATGTTGGTTACAATGCATTTAACAAATAAAAGACCGAAAGGAAACTCTGCATTAGATTCCATTATTTTTCAAGCGCAAATAGAGGCTTTTAGCGAAGAGCGAGAAGATTGCTTTGTTGCTGAAAACATTTGTCGTGATATATTAGCGCCAGATGAATTTTACTATGCACAACGTCCTATCTTTGGTCGTGGTCGTGGTTGCGCTATGATGTGGGAAAGCGTTAACGAAAAGTATGCGTCAAAGATTTATACTTCTTTTATCCCTGAATACGAGTTCCCTGGAGTAAGAGCGACAATAGATGGGTTTGCTGATGACCATTTTTCTATGAGTTTTATGGCTCGTCCTAAACATAAAGAAGAAACGATTGCTCGTTTACGTGCTTTAAGTGATGCGTATGCAAGTTGGATTGAAAAAACTTTAGTTAACGACAAGCGTATGTCCGAGGAGGAGTTTAAAGCAAAGATAGGCGATGATGTTATAATAAAATGCAATTTAGCGTTAAAAAGAATCGTAGAAGGTATCAACCTTATTGAAAGTGACAATACGGCTTTTGAAGCATTTTGTTTTATGAACAGCGTAATGTCTTTGCAGAGGAGTATTAGTTCTTATTCAAAAAAATACGGCAAGGGCATTGAGTGTAATTTTAGTGAATTTGTTGACCCTAGGGAAAAAGAAAATCTTTTCTGTTGGCGTCCCTTCCAAATTGCTTTTGTTTTAATGAATTTGAATGGAATTGTCAATCCGACGCATGCTGACAGAGAAATAGTAGATTTATTATATTTCCCTACGGGTGGTGGTAAAACAGAAGCATATCTTGGGCTTATTGCGTTTACTATTGCGAATAGAAGATTAAGAAATGGTGAAGATAGTGAATTTAATAGTGATGGTGGGGTAACTGCAATTTTACGTTATACATTGCGTTTGCTAACTACTCAACAACGCGACAGACTTACAAAGATGGTAATTGCAGCGGAAATGGAAAGACAACGTCAATATCCACGCTATGGCAAAGAACCGATTAGTATAGGATTTTGGGTTGGTGGTGGCGTTACGCCAAACAAGTTTGATGATTTGAAGGATAATCCAGATTATCCTGATGCTGCAAGAAATAATAAGAATTTGCTCTATAAACAATTGCTTACTTGTCCTTTCTGTGGGAAAGAATTAATAAAGGATAATTATCATATAGATTATGATAAAAAATCGGTGGAGATATATTGTGAAGATGAAAATTGTATTTTCTATAAATACAAAATGCCGAGCAGAATGAGTATACCGGTATATTTAGTGGATGAGGAAATTTACAATAAATGTCCTACCGTTATTTTGGCTACGGTTGATAAATTTGCTAATTTACCTTGGAACCCTTCTTCAAATGCATTGTTTGGTAGAGTTGATAGAAAATGTGAACGTGATGGCTATATTGCTATGGGCGTAAAACATGAAACTAGGCATATTGCTGTTGGTAATTTGCCTGCAGCAAAAGTTATTGATATTAAGCCGTTTGCGCCTCCCGAATTAATTGTTCAAGATGAGTTGCATCTAATAACAGGACCTTTAGGAACAATTTATGGGGCATATGAAACTATTATTCAAGATTTATGTTCTTATGAAAAATATGGTAGAAAGATTTTGCCAAAGTATGTTGTTTCTACTGCAACTATAAAAAATGCGCATGAACAAATTCGTTGCTTGTATGGAAGAAAGAAATCCATGCAGTTTCCAGCAAACGGATTTGAAATAGGTGACAGTTTCTTTATAAAAGAGATTTCTATTGAAGATAAACCTTTTAGAAAATATGTTGGAATAAGTGCTAGTGGGCAATCTATGAAGACTACTATATTAAGGGCTTATGCAATAGTATTACAAACGGTTTCTGAATTAATGAAGGAAGAAAAATATAAAGAGGTGATAGACCCGTATTATACTTTGGTGGGTTATTTTAACAGTATTAGAGAATTGGGTGGTGCTGTTAGGCTTTTGCAAGACGACATTCCGAAAAGAATTAATCGTTTAAGGAAAAAATACAACTTTAAATCCATAAGATACTTAAATAATAGACGAGAAATAACCTCTCGAATTCCTTCTAGTAAGATTACGGAAAGGCTTGGCGAATTAGAGGTAAGTAGTGACAAAAAGGGAGCGTTAGATACCGCAATAGCTACAAATATGATTGCTGTTGGTATGGACGTTGATAGACTTGGTTTAATGACTGTTGTGGGACAACCTAAGCAAAACTCTGAGTACATTCAAGCTACAAGCCGTATTGGTCGTCAGCATCCAGGATTAGTGTTTACTTTGTATAACCCTTATAGACCTAGAGATTTATCTCATTATGAAAATTTTGTTGGATACCATAGTCAATTATATCGTTATGTAGAAGGAACAACGGCAACTCCGTTTTCGGCAAGAGCAAGAGACAGAGTTTTGCATTCACTCATCATTGCTGCTATGCGTTTAGACATGCCGGAGTATGCCGATAACACTAAAGCAAAAGATATTGGTAATCTTTCTCTAGAAGAAAAAAGCCACATAATCAACGTGATTTTAGATAGGCTTGCAATTGTTAACCCACAAGCAAGAGAAGACACTAAGGAGGAAATTGAGAGATTCCTTGGGGATTGGCAGTGTATGGCTGCACAATCGAAACCTTTGGTGTACTATGTTGGGAATAAACATCTCGAAAAGTATAATAGGCTTATGAATTATTACAGTGAAGATTGTTCTAGAATGGAAAAAGGAACATTAAATTCTATGAGAGAAGTTGAAGCTTCTGCAACATTGTTCTATTGGGAGGAGTAGTATGGCTTTTGATAAAAATAAAATTGGCGAAGTAAGACCGAATCAATTAATTACGACTTTCGGACCAGGAGCAATAATTGATGCTGTAAAAGATTCTGTAACGGTTTTAGATACAAATTATTGGACTGAGAAGGGTAAAAAGATAATTGATGGTAGATTGGCTTCTTATTTAGGTGTGTCATATTTTTATATGCCTCAAACATCTAAGAATGGGGATTTGCCAGTTGTATCATTTCCTTATTATCATGTTTGTTCTAATCCGAAATGTGGCTGTCTATTTGATATTAGAGAAAACTTTGATGCTGAAAGGTATAAAATTTATGGGCCTACTTGTCCGGAGTGCCATAAAATGGCATACCCGTCGAGGTTTATTGTAATGTGCGAAAAAGGGCACATGGATGATTTTCCTTGGGATTGGTGGATACATAAAGGAACAGAAAAGGGACACAAAAAATTTAGAATGTATTCAACAGGAAACACTTCAACTCTTGCAGATATGCGGGTAGAGTGTTTAGAATGTGGTGAGCAAAGGTCAATGAGTGGGGCTACCCAAGAAGAAGCTTTTTACGATAAGAAATGTTCAGGCAAGCATCCTTTTAGACCTAATCTTAAAGGTGAAAAGTGCGAGGCGCATGTTATTCCATCTCAGAGAGGTGCATCTAACGTTTATTTTCCTGTAATACGTAGTGCTATTTCAATTCCGCCATGGACGGACCCGCTATACAATTTAATTGATGAGCATTTAAGATTGTTGGATCAGATGATTGAAATGAAGGTTCCTGATGCGGAGACTATGATTTATAATACGTATTTCTCAGCAAATTATAGTCGAGAAGCATTTGATAAAGCATTGGCAAAAAGGCGAATGAACATCAAGGAGTTTACTGAAATTAAATTGATGGAGTATTTAGCAATTACGCATCATGATGACCCTGCATATGCTTCAAATAAAAAGCATTTTAAAGCAGAGGAAGATGTTTTGCCAAGAGGACTGGCAAAGTACTTTTCACGAGTTATTAAAATAACAAGATTACGTGATGTAATGGTGTTATTAGGTTTTACCAGAACTTCAGCGCCTGACCCAGATGCAGAGCAAGAACAGCAAGTGAATATCGTTAAGTTAAATAAATCTAGAAATGAACCTTGGTTACCTGCTGTAGAAGTTAATGGGGAAGGAGTTTTTATTGAATTCAATAAAGAAACCATAAGGGAATGGTTGAATATACCTTCTGTTAAATATCTTTCTAAACAATACGAATTTTGCTATGAACAATACTGTTTATCTAGAGGATGGACTCAAAGCTTTAAGAAAAACGCAAAATATGTATTAATGCATACGTTTGCTCATTTATTGATAAAAGAGATGTCTTTGCAATCAGGATATTCGTCTTCTTCGATAAAAGAAAGGATATATTGTGGCGATGATATGTGTGGAGTATTATTGTATACTGGTAGTTCGGACAAAGAAGGTTCTTTAGGTGGTTTAGTTGAGCTTGGTAATTACGATAAATTAATTCCTTTAATTAAATCTGCTTTCGAAAATTCATTGATTTGTACTAATGACCCTGAGTGTATGGAATCTAATCCTACTGTGGAAAAATCAAATGGAGCAGCTTGTCACTCTTGTTGTATGATTTCGGAAACAGCTTGCGAAAATGGTAATAGACTATTAGATAGAACATTAGTTGTTCCTATTGGAGATAGAAATGAACAATCTTATTTTAAGGAATTAGTTGCTGAAATATGTTGTCTGGAAATATAAGAAGAGAATTAATATATAATGCTATTATAGATGAATTTAATGCAATTGGAAGAGGGGATTATGATAAATCAAGTTTTCCAAAATCAACAGCACTTATATCGCAAACATTTAACGGTAAACTTAATGATTTGGAAATTTTTTCTATTGTTGAGCTAGTGTTAAAATCTTATCTTGAAAGCAGAAAAGAAAAGATAGAATTGATTACCACTGCACCGCCTTCGTTTTTATTGAAAACAAAAAGGATAAATAATGCAGTAAATGAGATTGTTGAAAATGCAAAAAAAAGTTTATTGATAACAGGATATTCCATTTCTGAATTTGTTGAATATATAATCGATACAATCATAGAAAAAAGCCAACGGGGACTGTTTGTAAAGATATTTATAAATGATTTAAGTAAGCAGAAATCTATAGATAAATTATTGAGATATCAGGGTAAATTTTTGCAATTGTATAATTATGCCAATAATGATGATAAAATGGCTGCGCTACATGCTAAAATCATTTTAGCGGATGGGGAAAGGGCTATAATTTCTTCTGCTAACTTGTCGTATCACGGAATGTCAGGAAATATAGAAATGGGAACATTGATTAATTCTGCAAAATTAGGTAAGCAAATTGAAGAGTTTTTCAAAAGTTTAGTGTTTCAGAAAATATTTAATAAGGTTTAAAGAGACTAAATTTAAAGGGATTAACGTTGAAAGGTAAAATAGTAGGATTAATTACATTAATATTTTTTGTGTTTTTTATTACAAGCGGTTTATTTGAAAGTATAGTAAATTTCTTTGTATGGCTCGTAACATTAAATGCAACGCAAAGCAATATAAGTATGGCTAGCGAAATTTTTGTTAAAGTAGCTACTTTTGTTCTGTCTTACATTTTAGTTGGCGTATTATTTAATGCTATTGGTTGGTTTAATAGTGATGCAATGAAACTTGTATATTTTATTGTGTCGACTATAGTTTCTTTTGCTTTATGTTATATTGTGATGCTTTTAGAAACTTACTTGCTTTACATAGTAATTGTAATTGCGGTTATTTTGATTCTGATTGTAGGGATTATAATAGTCTTACATCTTAGAAATAAATAATTTAAATAATAACAACTCAATAATGCGCTACGTAATGACTCGAATTACGTTGGGAATGCCGTAATTGAAAAATAATTTGACTCTACATATTCCTTATTCTATTAAAAGATGGAATAGGCGGCGGTTTAATACGAGATTGATTCTC
>JAZNMA010000124.1:0-6454 GCA_045579345.1 Christensenellaceae bacterium
GTTCCGTTAATCATCATTTCGGCAACTTGATTACGGCTATTGTCAAAAAGCGTTTTCATTTTAATGCTACTCCAAAGCATAGCTTTTTTAAATGGGTTAACGTCTTTTGGTTCAATTCCATTTTCAGCCATAAAGGTTGAAATTTCACCAATTAACTTTTCGTATCCCTCGTATTGTTCTTTAAGTTCTGTCTTAATATCCTCATCATCAACAGCGGGAAGAAGGTCAGAAATACTCTGAAGGGCAAGGTGTGCATTTTTATAAACGTCATTAATTGCTTTAACGTTGTAATCGTTCTTTTCCATAAAAATCTCCTTTTATTTAATTAAAAGTAGTATGGGAAAATATGTATAATTTATGCTTAAAACAGTTGACAATTATTGATAAAAAGTATAAAATATTCAGGTAGCCGCTCGAAAGGGGTTTTATAAGTGCGCAAGCACACCCAAAAAAACAAATTCGGCGAGACTGGTTAGCAGGAGGTATAAATTATGTACGCAATCGTAGAAAACGGTTCAAAGCAGTACAAAGCAGAAGTTGGTTCAATCATTAGATTTGAAAAACTTTCAGCAAACGTAGGCGACAAAGTTGAGTTTGACGTACTTATGGTATCCGACGAAAACGGAATCAAAGTAGCAGACGAAGCAAAGGCATTCAAGGCAGTTGGTGAAGTTCTTGAACAAGGCAAGGATAAGAAAATCGTTGTTTTCAAGTACAAAGCTAAGAAGAACGAAAGAAAGAAACAAGGTCATAGACAGCCCTTTACGGCAGTTAAGATTTTGGAAATCGCTCAAAAATAAGTGGGAGGTAAAGAATTATGATGTTTTTATTTAGATTATTTGCTCACCACAAAGGTGGCGGTAGCACCAAAAACGGTAGAGACAGCAACGCTAAAAGACTTGGCGTTAAGAGAGTAAACGGACAAGAAATTCTTGCAGGTGGCATTATCGTTCGTCAACGCGGAACGAAAATTCACCCCGGTAACAACGTTGGCATCGGTAGTGACGATACTTTATATGCACTCATCGACGGTGTTGTTAAGTTCGAAAGAATGGGCAGAAAAGACAAGAAAGTAAGCGTTTACGCAAAAGAAAACTAATAGAAAAATTTTTGGGAGTCTAGTTAGACTCCCAAATTTTTTTATTAAATTATAAGTGTTGCAAACTTTTTAATCGCGTGATATAATTTTAGTATGGAAAAAATAATTTTCGACAGTGAATATTTTAATATTAAAGATACGCTAGAATGCGGTCAAGTTTTTAGGTTTCGCCCCTATAACGACGGATACCTTATTTTTTCTATAGATAAATGTGCATACTGTTATCAAGAAAACAGCCAAACGATAATTGAGTGCAAGAGCGAAGATAAAGAGTATTTTTTTAATTATTTTGACTTAAGCCGTGATTATTCACTTATCTATAGCAACGCGTTAAAGACAAACAAAGAAGTGCTAATGTCTTCCGCAAAAGCGGGTAAAGGTATAAGAATATTAAATCAAAACCCTGAAGAAACTTTGTTTTCATTTATCATTTCACAAAATAACAATATACCAAGAATTAAAGGTATAATAGAAAAATTATGTACTGCTTTGGGTGAGGAAAAAGAGTTTATGGGCGAAAGCTATTACACTTTTCCGTCGGCTAAAACAATGAGCCAAAAACCACTTGAATTTTACAAAGGTTTATCGCTAGGTTATCGTGCGGAATACGTTTCCCTATTAAGCGAAAAATTAACAAACGGATTTGAGGTTTTGAGTTTAAGAGATAAAACTACAATTGACTTAAAAAAATCATTACTTGAAATATATGGTGTAGGGCCAAAGGTTGCGGACTGCGTTTTACTTTTCGGTTTTCACCGCTCAGATAGTTTTCCTGTTGATACTTGGATTGATAAAGTATATCGCGAAAACTTTAACGGAAAACTAACTAATAGGGACAAGATAAGCGAATGGTTTTTATCAGAGTTTAAAGAAAATGCCGGCTACTTTCAGCAATATTTATTCCACTACAAAAGAATAAAAGAAAAAATAGGACAAGAAGAGCAAAAAGGCGAGTAAAATAATTGTCAAAAATGAAAGTTTTTGCTATACTAATTAGAGAAAATTATAGATAAACATTTTGGAGGGCATATATTTATGCAGTATTCAACTGAAGTTAAAGAAATGACCTGCGTATGTAAAGGACCAAAACACGGTCCAGCTCCCATTCCGGAAGAAGGAAGATGGGTAGAAGCAAAGGAAATAAAAGACATTTCCGCATATACGCACGGTGTAGGCTGGTGCGCACCACAGCAGGGCGCTTGTAAACTTTCGTTAAACGTTAAAAACGGAATAATCGAAGAAGCATTAGTGGAAACCATCGGTTGTTCGGGTATGACACACTCTGCTGCAATGGCAGCTGAGATTCTCCCCGGCAAAACCCTTTTAGAAGCATTAAACACCGACCTTGTTTGCGATGCAATCAACACGGCAATGAGAGAATTATTCTTACAAATTGTTTATGGCCGTTCACAATCAGCTTTCTCTGAAGACGGTTTGGTTATCGGTGCTGGTATGGAAGACCTTGGTAAAGGCGAACGCTCAATGGTTGGTACTATGTATGGTACTAAGGCTAAGGGTGTTAGGTATTTAGAAATGACTGAAGGTTATTGCACAAGAATGGCTCTTGATGAGAATAATGAAGTTATCGGTTATGAATTTGTTTCGCTCGGAAAAATGACCGATTTTATTAAGAAAGGTATGGAGCCCAATGAAGCGTATGAAAAGGCAAAAGGCACTTACGGACGCTTTAAGGAAGAGGACGGCGCTGTTAAATACATCGACCCAAGAAAGGAATAATAGGAGGTAAAAGAAATTATGGCACAATTTGAAGGTTATGAAAGAAGAGAAGCCAAAATTCTTTTAACTCTTAAAGAATACGGCATTAGCTCTATTGATGAATGTAAAGAAATTTGCGATAAGTATGGTATTGACCCATATACTATCACACAAGAAACACAACCCATTTGTTTTGAAAACGCTAAATGGGCGTATACCGTTGGCTCAGCAATTGCTTTAAAGGCTGCTGAAAAAACAGGCGATAAGTCTGCTGCAACCGCTGCTGCAAACATCGGTATTGGACTTCAATCTTTCTGTATTCCTGGCTCTGTTGCTGAAAACAGAAAAGTTGGTTTAGGTCACGGAAACCTCGGCAAAATGCTTCTTTCTGAAGAAACCGAATGTTTCTGCTTCTTAGCAGGTCACGAATCTTTTGCCGCAGCTGAAGGCGCAATCAAAATTGCCCTTAACGCTAACAAGGTTAGAGTTAAACCCTTAAGAGTTATTCTTAACGGTTTGGGTAAAGATGCAGCGTATATTATTTCAAGAATTAATGGTTTTACTTACGTAGAAACTAAGTTCGACCCCGCAACCGAAGAAGTTAAGGTATTAGAAGAAAGACCTTTCTCTAAGGGCGCAAGAGCCAACGTTAAATGCTACGGCTCAGATAGCGTTCCTGAAGGCGTTGCAATTATGCGTTTAGAAAACGTTGGCGTTTCTATCACTGGTAACTCAACCAACCCAACTCGTTTCCAACACCCGGTTGCTGGTACTTATAAAAAATGGGCAATCGAAAACGGCAAGAGCTATTTCTCAGTTGCATCTGGTGGCGGTACAGGTAGAACCTTACACCCCGACAACATGGCAGCAGGTCCCGCATCTTATGGCATGACCGATACTATGGGCAGAATGCATTCAGATGCTCAATTTGCAGGTAGTTCTTCAGTGCCAGCCCATGTAGAAATGATGGGTTTAATCGGTGCTGGTAACAACCCAATGGTTGGTATGACCGTTGCTTGCGCAGTTGCAGTTCAAGAAGCACTTAATAAATAATTAATAAAATACAATTACATTTATACACGCTGTGGAAATTTCCACAGCGTGTATTCCTTATTCCCAAGTTTCGTAACAATATTTTCGGTATCGGCGAGGGAAGAAACTGTCTTGCTGTCGCGTGTTTTTTCGGCTCTGTATGTTGACGCTTCCGTAATATTTTCTCCAAAGCTCGCTAATTTTACTTTCGTTTTGAGCGGGGGTAAAATCTGTAGGGAGGTCGGTGTAAAGAGATTTAATAGAATTTCCGTCAGATATACATATCTTATTGCGAGAAAGGTCGTGTATAATAAAAGGGATTCTACCAAGCCGTTTTAAAAAGTGCGGTGCGATTAAACTAATCACGTCATTATCGGGAGAAAACCTTGCGTAAAGCACTCCGTTTATGGATTCTTTAAACCTTATCATACCCGTTAAAATATGTCGTTCATGGAGTACTTTTTGTACGGTGTAAGAAAAATCGGATACAGCCTTTTCGCTCAACATATCGGATATGTCGCATCGATGTTTCAAGGTTGAATACCCGTAATTAAACGCGTGTAGTAGAGCGGTATGTTCCTTGCACATTAAACAAATTTTCATTTGATAAATAATATCGTCACCGCCGTATTTAAATAGAGCAGTTTTTACACGTTCAGCGTTAGCGATATTAGTTGAGACGTTTATAACAGCACCGCCAATGTGTGGTTGAAAAATGCAGATGTTTTCAACTAAGTCCGGCACTATCTTTTCAGTAAAACTCAAATACAGAGCGGATAAAATTCCGTCAATGTCATTTTCTACAGTAAAAATTTTCATAGTTCACCCGTTAGAGCGGATATAGCGAGTTCCCGCTCGTTAAAAAGTGTTAATTGTTTAGCGTTATAATTTTGTTCTATACCAGAAAGACAATTTTCAATCAATCTTTGACTTTTTGCACCGATAAACTTTCCGTTACAAGTGATAAAATGAATGGCTCGTTTAAGCACTACTCTAAGTCTTTTTAAATCATTAAAATCAAGTTTAGTATACTTTCTAGCATGCATAATCCTATACGCACTCTTAACACCAATTCCAGGAACTCTTAAAAGCAGTTCTGCTGGCGCATGGTTAATTTCGACAGGGAAAAGGTGTGGGTTTTTAAGTGCCCAAGCGCATTTAGGGTCGTATTCTTCAGATAAAAAGCCCTTTTCACCAGTAATCTCGTCAGCCGTAAATCCGTAAAAACGCAGTAGCCAGTCGGCTTGATACAATCTATGTTCACGAACGAGCGATGCTTGAGAAGTGGGGAGTAAGGAAGTTTCAAAATTCGTTGGCGTATAAGTCGAATAATATACTCTTTTCATTTTATAGTTTTTATACATATATTCCGTAAGTTTAAGTATATGGGCATCGCTTTCTGGCGATGCACCAACTATCATCTGTGTCGTTTGCCCCGCGGGGATAAAATCTTTACGCCGTTTATTAGGCAAAATAAAATACTTATCCTTAGCAAGCATCTTCATAGGTGCAATAATGTTTTGTTTATTCTTTTGCGGGGCTAAAAGAGTTAAACTTTTTTCACTAGGCAATTCTATATTAAAGCTCATTCGGTCAACTAAAAAACCCGCCTTTTCAATTAAAAGACTGTCCGCTCCTGGAATACCTTTAAGGTGAATATATCCGTTAAAGCCGTATTCAACACGTAGTTTTCTTACAGTTTCATAAAGCATTTCCATCGTGTGATGTGGTGAGCGAAAAATAGACGAGGATAAAAACAAACCTTCAATATAATTGCGTTTGTAAAACTCCACCGTCAGCTCACAAATTTCTTCTGGTGTAGCGGTAGCGCGCGGAACAGAATTTGTGCATCTACTAGTACAGTACTTGCAATCAAATATGCAATCATTACTCATTAGGATTTTAAGTAGCGAAATACATCTGCCGTCAGGCGTAAAAGAGTGACAAATTCCACCAAAACACGCGTCACCCAATCCACCCGCAGTATTTTGCCTCTTAGAGCCACTTGAGGAACATGAAACGTCGTACTTTGCCGCACTCGTTAAAATAGAAAGTTTATCTTGGTCAATCATAAAAACCTCAAACGTTTGTTCGTGTTTATATTCTATCACAAATAAAATTAAAAAGCAAACAAATGTTCGTATATTTTAAAACAAAAAAGGTGGTAATTTTTACCACCTTTTAAGAGCAATTTTAAATTTACTTAATAACTCTAACTCTGATTATCCCTTCGACTTGTGCGATATGTTTAATAGCATTGTCGGAGACTTGGTTGTCAACGTCGAGAATAGTTACCGCATAATCGCCTTTGCTTTGGTTGGTAAGATTAGAAATATTTATTCCTTCACTACCAACTGTGCCGGTGATTTGAGCAAGAATATTCTGAATATTTTTATGAAGTATTACAAGTCTATTTTGAGTTGTTCTCGGCATAGTGCAAGAAGGGTAATTAACGCTATTTATAACATTGCCGTTTTCGATATAGTCGATAAGTTGTTTTGCCGCCATTATAGCGCAGTTATCTTCAGCTTCTTCGGTAGATGCACCGAGGTGAGGGATGCAAACGATATTTTTAACACCGATAATTTCGTCTGATGGGAAGTCCAC
>JAZNMA010000125.1:0-19764 GCA_045579345.1 Christensenellaceae bacterium
TTTTTACTTGATTTTTTCAAAATTTTATTTGTAATTATATAATTTATCGTTTTATTATTTACTAAGTTTGTCTAAAAAAACTTCCTTAGCAATATCTATAAAAGCTGAACAAGCTTTACTTATATAACGGTTACGCTTAAAGCCAATATACATACGCCTAGTTATATCGTCTCCTTTTATCTTATAATAAACACAATTTTCTCCGTTTGCACTCGTCGCTAAAATATCTGTAACAAATGCAATGCCCATTCCAGCGCAAGCCATATTATAAGAAGTTATAAGTTGATCTAAGTAAATTCTCGCGATTGGCGTAAAACCTGCCTTTTCACACAGAATTTGCGCTCTTCGTTGCATATCGTTACCTTTTTTCATAATCAAAAATTCTTGGTCTTTAAATGATGCAAGGTTTACCGCTCTGCAGTCCGCCCTATTGTGTTTTCCGTCTTTTAAATCTTTTAACGTAAGCGCACAGTCTTTTAGCTGTTTGTTAATTTCTAATTTTTCAGGAACTGCTAAAATCACCATTTCATCAAATAAAGGTTCGCACGAATATAATTTTTGGTCGAAATCGTGCGCTATTAATAAATCAATTGCGTCGGTTAAAAGCAACTGGCGAAGATCAGGTGAGTTGGATTCTACAAGCTCCACTTTTATGCCAGAATAAATTTTACCGAACTTCATTATTACTTTTGGCATAATAAAAGAAGAGACAAAGTTTTCACCACTGAGTACAAGTTTACCCGATTTTAGCGCGCCCATATCGTTTAATTGTTCTTGCAATCGTTTCTTCAATGAACGAATTTCTTCAAGCGAGTTAATATATATTTTACCCGCTTCAGTTAAAGTTATCGGTGAAGTAGAACGGTCAAAAATGATTACCCCAAGTTGCTTTTCAACTTTTTTAACCATGGCGGAAAGAGCTGGCTGGGATATGAAAAGTTTTTTTGCCGCAAGTGAAAAACTCTTTTCTCTATAAATTTCAAATATATAATCGGTTACTTCTAAATTTTTTTCCATAAAGCTTTTTTATATTCTTACATTTTTTATTTATTATAATTATATCATAAATAAAAATAATAATCAATCTTTTTCTATAAGTTTCGTCTATAATAGAAAAACCCTTGCAGTTTGCAAGGGTTTTTAACTATTGATTTTAGATTTTATTTTTTATATGTTTCAATTCCTTGTTCAAAGAGGTCGTTCCCAACCGAATCATAAGTTACGATTGCGTAGAAATCTTCTACTTCTAAGCGGTGGATAGCTTCAGCGCCAAGGTCTTCGTAGGTAACCACTTCACATTTTTTAACTGTTTCGGAAATTGACGCAGCCGCACCACCTATTGCAGACATATAAACGGCTCCGTATTTAGGAAGCATTTCCTTTAATGATTTATCCCTCGGACCTTTCCCTATCATAACTTTGAGCCCTTCTTTTAATAGGGATTCAGAATAGGGGTCCATTCTATAACTTGAAGTAGGACCTGCTGAACCTATAGCTCTACCTGGTTTTGCAGGCGTCGGACCTACATAGTACATCGCCATATTATTTACGTCTATTGGCAATTTTTCATTTTTTTCTAAAAGTTCACAAAGACGCTTGTGTGCAGCATCTCTGCCCGTATAAATTACACCCGTAATTTTCACAGCATCCCCCGCACGTAGATTTTTTATTTCTTCTGGATTAAAAGGGGCTTTCAATTGTATCATAATATACCTCCTTAAAGAGTGCAAGACTTGTGTCTTGCAGCGTGGCATTGAATGTTAATTGCTACCGGTAAGCTTGCAATATGACAAGGGTGGACGTTAACTTTTACAGCAAGACAAGTCACTCTGCCACCGAATCCCATAGGGCCAACGCCACAATTATTTATAAGCTCAAGAAGTTCTTCTTCAAGTTTACATGCGATAGCATCCTCACTCTTATCGTCAATTTCACGCAAAAGCGCTTCTTTAGCTAAAAGTGCACATTTTTCAAAATTACCGCCGATACCTACTCCTACTACTATAGGAGGGCAAGGCTTGCCACCGCCGTTAAATACAGTATCTACTACAAGCTTTTTAACCCCCTCAATTCCGTCTGCGGGAATGAGCATTTTAACAGTAGACATGTTCTCACTGCCACCACCTTTAGGTGCAACTTCAATTTTAAATAAATCACCAGGCACCAACTTAACGTGAACGATAGCAGGAGTATTATCTTTAGTATTCACTCTATCTAAAGGATGGCGAACAACAGATTTTCTTAAATATCCTTCAGTATAAGCGCGACGGACACCTTCGTTTACAGCCTCATAAATATCCCCCTCAAAACAAACCTCTGAGCCGATTGTAAGATATACTACTGCAACACCCGTGTCTTGACATATAGGAAGATGCTTTTCTCTAGCCAACAAGTCGTTTTCTATAATCTCGTTTATTACTTGTTTGCCGAGTGGCGATTCTTCTTCTTTAACGGCTTTTTTAAGCGCATTAAGAACGTTCTCGGGAATGTTTTCACATGCCTCTATAAACAATTCTCTAACCTTTTCACTGACCTCTTTTAAGTCGATTTTTCTCATTTTTGCTCCTTTTTTAGGTTAAATAATTTTAATGATTATATCATTCAAAGTCGGTTATGTCAATTATTGAAATAATAAAAATGCATTATTTTATTAAATAATTAAATAATTACAAGCAAAAATTTAGTCAACGTTTACGCCTTTATTAAATATTTTATTGCAGATAAAATAAAAAACAAAAGAATACAAAAGGTAACAAATAAGCGCGATAACTAGTATGCTAATAAATGCACTTTGTGGCATAACGCTAGCGAACAAGTTGTTTAAATTTCCACTTATTGCAAAAACAATTGTAGCGATTACTAAAGTTGTCCACATAGAAATAAAGTAGTAAATAAAAAACCAAATAAATCCTCTTACTGCACGCTTGTTTGGGTAAGTATTGGCTTTTACAATGGCGCAAAATGCCATGCTTATCATTGCTAATACTTGAAAAAGAATGATAGTGCATAAAATCAATACGAACTGCTCGCCACTCATATTGAATCCTACGACCATCAGGGTAATTAACATCTTAATGCCTTCTAAAAATTCAGGAGTATATAGCATTATAAATAAATCTAAAATGCATACAAGCGCGCTTAAAAATATAGCAATTACAGCGGATAAGTATTTAGATAAAAGAAGTTGATTTTTAGTTACGGGTAGAGTATGTGTTAAATAACTTTCATCTTTATAAAAACCAGTTATAAATGTTTTTAGAGTTTGAGTGAAAATATTAACTAAAATTTGCGCAATAGAAGCGTAAGTTATTCCCGCAAAAATTTTTCCAATAATATTTATCAACTGAATGTCGTCCCATATATTTATAAATCTAGTGATTATTGAAAAACCAAGTGAAATTACGTAAAAATACACTAAAAATCCAAGAATTTTTTTAAGGTCATACTTTAATAATTTTAAAATCATTTTACTTTCCTCCTAAAAATCTCGTTAATAGATAACCCCTCGCTTTCACGCAAACTGTCCGCATTTCCTTCTAATATAATTTCACCGTTATCAATAAAAATTACACGGTCCAAAATCTTTTCGACGTCCGCAATGAGGTGCGTGGTTATTAGTAAACTAGACCCCTCGTTAAAATTAGTTAATATGGTTTGCAAAATATGGTCTCTAGTCGATGGGTCAACCCCTCCTAATGGTTCGTCTAAAACGTAAAGGTCAACTTTACGACTCATGACTAATACGAGTTGAACCTTTTCTTTCATTCCTTTACTCATTTTCGAAAGTTTTTGATTTACGTCTAAATCTAACTCATAAAGCAATTTTTCTGCTTTTTCCCTATCGAAATTATTGTAAAAGTCTTGAAAAAAATCAAATATTTGTCCAACCGTTTTACTCCTATCTAGATAAGTGCGCTCAGGAAGATATGAAACCTGCTCTTTTGTTGAAACGCCGATTTTTTCACCGTTTATTAAAATTTCACCCTTGTCAATGGTCAAAAGGTCGTTTATCATTTTAATAATCGTCGTTTTGCCACTGCCGTTTTTACCTAATAGCCCAACGATTTCACCTTTTTTAATTGTAAAAGTAACGTCTTTTACAACGTTTTTATCGTCAAAACTCTTTTCAATGCTTTTTACTTCTAATACACTCATATTTACTCCTTGTTTATTAAAATATCAAGTATTTCTTTTTTAGTAAGCCCAAGCCCTTCCATAGAACTGTAGAATTTTTCTATCATGCTATTTACCGCCTCTCTTTTTGCCCGATTTATTGTGTTTTCGTTGTCGGTAACAAATTTCCCGTTAGTTCTTTCCGTATATATAAGCCCCATATCTTCAAGTTCGGTAAGCGCTTTCATTATCGTGTTTGGATTAACTCCGTATAATAACGACATCTCCCTAACCGACGGTATTTTATCTTTGCTTTTATACGTTCTATTTATAATCCGTAGTTTTATATCCTCTATTATTTGCAAATAAATCGGCGTTTGGTTGTTAAAATCAAAACTCATTTTTTCTCCACTGTATTACTTAACTAATACAATGATACAATGTATTTAATAAGTTGTCAAGTGTTTTTTTTATTTTTTAATATTTTCTAAATATATTTTTAAAAAATCAGAGTGCCATTCGTTGCTTTTTATGTTCTTATCAGTTAAAATTTATACAATAGGTACAGATTATGAAAGAATACGTATTAAATTATTATCCTGATTTTAAGTGCAAGGCAGAAAAATGTCAGCACACCTGTTGTGCTGGGTGGGAAATCAATATTGACGAAAAAAGCTTAGAAAAATACAAAAAGGAAAGTTCTGAATTTTCAAGCACGCTAAAATCAGGCATAAACTTTAAAAAATCAAAATTTAATGTGGATAGAAGAAGGCGATGCGCTTTTCTAAACGATAATGGACTTTGTGAAATTATAATAAATTTAGGCGAAAAAAGTTTGTGCCAAGTGTGCCGTGACCACCCTAGATTTAGAAGTTTTTTTAATGATAGAATAGAAATGGGATTGGGTTTTTCGTGCGAACAAGCAAACAAAATTATTCTTTCTTTTAAAGATAAAATTGAGCCTGTCTTGATATTTAATGATAATACTAATACCCCGCTTGATTTTAATGAAAAAAACCTTTTAGATTTTAGAAGAAAGGCATTAGACCTTTTGCAAGATAGAAACGTTAATATAAATGAAAGAATTGATAAACTTTTATCAATTTGCAACTTTCATTTTTCAAAAATTGATTTTAAAAAAATTATAAAAACTTTTTTATCTTTCGAAAGAATAGACAAATCCTGGACAAACCGTCTTAAACAACTTAAAAAGATAGATTTTACTAAAAATACTGACCAAAGTCATTGTTTAATTTGCGAACAATTTTTAGTCAACAGTTTATATCGGCATTTATCAAGCGCAGAAGATACTATGTGGGTGCGCGCCAGAACGATTGCGTGCGTTTTTTCTTGGTGGATAATAAAAAACATGTTTGAAATAGAAAATAATAATGATGTCTATAATATTGTTAGAGCATATTCGACAGAAGTTGAATACTCTAATAAAAATCTTGACAAACTGTTTACTTTTGCATATAAATTTATAAAAATATAGTACAAAAAGCCCCCGCTTCTACAGAAACGTGGGCTTTTTGATTTATAAATTTTTTCTTAGTTATATTATTTTATATTTTGGTTTAATGCTTGATTTGGAGTATCTACCGCAGACTTTTTTCCGTTAACTTTTAATTCGTTAATAACCATTCCAGAAAGCGCAATCAATGCGATAACGTTCGGTATAACCATTAAATAGTTAAAGAAATCATTCATATTCCAAACTAAATCACTGCCAAGGAAGGTACCTAGGAAAACAAATAATATTGCGACAATTGAATAAATAATCATCGACTTCTTTCCAAAAAGATATTCAAAGTTAATTGCACCAAACAAATTCCAACTAATTATGGTTGAAAAAGCAAAGAAAGTTAAGCAAACGGCAACGAATATTGCACCGATTAATCCCCCAACACTTGCATTTGTAAATAATGAACTAATAGAAATCTTAACTAAATCGTTCTTAGTATAACCCAAATTACTTAGTGTCTCGGTATAACTTTCCGGGTTTTGCATTGCTACTTTAATTGCTGCGTTAAATTCCGCATTATTAACGTATAAACAAGTGATAATGATTAGCGCTGTCATAGTTAATACCACAAAAGTATCTATAAAAACACTAACCATCGCTGCAGTGCCTTGTTCGTGCGCAGTTTTGACGTTGGCTTGCGCGTGTGCGTGAGGGGTAGAGCCCATACCGGCTTCGTTAGAGAAAAGCCCACGCTTTGCACCCATGCTTATTGCTTGTTTTAGCGCCGCACCTATTCCGCCACCTATTATTGCCTCTGGTGTAAAAGCGTATTTTATTATCATCCAAAAAGCCATAGGAATCGCCGTAACGTTTACACATAATATAATTAAACCGCCAAGCAAGTAAATAACAGCCATAATCGGTACTATCTTTTCAGTAACCGATGCTATACGCTTTGCGCCACCAATAAAAATTATACCCGAAACAATTGCAAGAACTATTCCAACAATCCAGCCCCACTTAGAAAAATCATACTCACCGACACTTGCAACCGCAGAACTAATAGAATTAGATTGCACCATCGCGCCGATAAACCCTAAGCAAATTATAACTGAAACAGCGAAAAAGACCGCTAAAAATTTACCAAACTTACCTTTAAATGGAGTTTTTATGTAATAAACAGGTCCACCGGAAACCGTGCCGTCTGAATTAACCTTTCTTGTTTTTTGCGCTAAAACAGCTTCGGCATAAACTGTAGCCATGCCTAAAAAAGCAATTACCCACATCCAAAGTATCGCACCGGGACCGCCTGCCAATATAGCACCGCTAGCGCCAACGATATTGCCAGTACCAACTTGTGCTGCAATTGCAGTCGCAACTGCTTGGAATGAGCTCATACCTGCCTTTTGTTTTTTACCGTTAAGCTTAATATTCCCAAACACGTTCTTTAAACCTTGTCCAAAATAACGGACTTGCGCAAAACGCGTGCGAATTGTAAAAAACAAGCCTACACCGATTAGCAAAATTACTAAGATGTAATCAGCTAGGTAACTGTTTACTACCCCGATACTCGTTTCGAGCCACTTTAAAAATTTCTCCATAACGTTCTCCTTAAAAAGGTAAAAAATAAGTTGCCTTTTCAAAAAGCAACTCCAAAAAATAAAAGATAAACGATATATTAAAACTCGTTCCGTCCTTTTGCCTGAGAGATTCGGGGTTCCCCCCTTGCACCTTCGGCACTCCAAAATAAGAGATTCTCCGGAATTTCTCCGCTATCGGTTTAATTAAATCCCGAAAGCATCTTCGAAAAGTTACGCTAAGTATAACATATAAATAAAGCCCTGTCAATCATAACAGGGCTTTATTTTAACTAAAATTTTCTCCAAACCATTTTATTAACTATTCCAGTATAAGATTGAATAATTTTGACAACCTTTGTCGAAACGTTTTCTTCCTCGTAATCGGGAACGGGTATTCCCGTTTGTTTATCACTTTCAAGCGATACTGCCGTTTCCACCGCTTGAAGTAAAGATTGCTCATCAATTCCAGCTATTATAAAGCAAGCTTTATCCAAAGCTTCCGGGCGCTCGGTACTCGTTCTAATGCACACCGCCGGGAATGGCTTTTTAATACTTGTGTAAAAACTACTCTCCTCAGGTAGAGTTCCACTATCAGAAATAACCGCAAATGCATTCATTTGCAATTTATTGTAATCATGAAAACCTAGTGGCTCGTGCATAATTACCCTTTCATCTAACTTAAACCCACTACTTTCTAAACGCTTTTTAGAACGTGGATGGCAAGAGTATAAAATTGGCATATCATACTTTTTAGCCAATTTATTTATAGCAGTAAAGAGGGATAAAAAGTTCTTTTCAGTATCTATATTCTCTTCCCTGTGTGCTGAAAGTAGCATATATCTTTTCGGTTTTAATTTTAAACGCGATAAAACGTCGCTTTTTTCTATATCTTTAAGATTTTCTCTCAACACTTCTGCCATGGGCGAACCGGTTACGTAAGTTCTTTCTTTAGGAATTCCGCAATCAGCAAGATACCTTCTCGCATGCTCAGAATATGCCAAATTTACGTCCGAAATAATATCGACTATTCTTCTATTAGTTTCTTCAGGCAAACATTCGTCTTTACAACGATTGCCTGCTTCCATGTGGAAAATAGGTATATGTAGTCGTTTGGCAGAAATTGCCGATAAGCAACTGTTAGTGTCTCCCAAAATAAGCAGAGCGTCGGGTGAAATATCGCTCATTAATTTATACGAACAATTTATAATATTGCCGACGGTTGCGCCTAAATCGTCGCCAACCGCATCCATATAAACTTCGGGCGCGTCAAGTTTTAAATCTTTAAAAAATACACCGTTAAGGTTATAATCGTAATTTTGACCAGTGTGCGCCAAAATGCAGTCAAAATATTTTCTGCATTTATTTATTACTGCACCTAGTCTTATTATCTCTGGACGAGTGCCCACGATTATTAAAAGTTTAAGTTTGCCGTTGTTTTTAAATTTTACATCATTATAATCTAATTTAATTGCCATATTTATCTCCGTAACTAAATATTTATGCCCAAATCGTTAAACATCTTTTGTATATTTGCGCTTTTTTGTTTGTCGATACCGTTATAAATTTCAATATCTTTTTTAAGCTCTTTTGATTTTTTACTAAATACCGCCTCAACTAAGCGTCTTATTTGATAAAATGGAGTTAACCACTTATGCTTTTGAAGTATTGGGTACCTAATTTTTATAACGTCGTACGGCGGAAAAATTCTAGTTAAAATATACTTACTTTTACTCACCGTTTTCTTTTTGGTCGCTAATTCATTTTCTTTACTGCCGTACACCCCTCCGCTAAAAATAAAATCTTCCATACTTAAAGTAAGGGAGGTATGCTCTTTATCTTCAAACCATACTTTTGAAAGAAATTTTATTTGCTGATAAAACTCATAAATCCCACACTCGCTTAAAAGGGCTTTTAATTTGTCCTCATCATAAGCACAGTGCTTATGCATTAAATATAAATCAATTAGCGGACGCACTCCGCATCCCCCAGCCCTAAAATGATAAAAAATATGAGATATTATATGGAAAAAGAAAAACTCGCTATTTTGCCTATATTCATAAGAATCATTTCTAATAGGCTGACAATATTCCCATACTTTTTCTAGCAATTTGTCAATGTGGTCTATATTCTCTTTTATGTTAAAGTGTAATTCTAAATGCACTTGCGAAGGCGAAAATAAAGATACGTCGTGATAACTGATTTTCCCTTTTTGAACGTAATTATTACTTTTCTTTAATGCACAAACTGCCCTTTCTAAATCTTCTTTTTTTACGAGCACGTCAAGGTCGCAACTGGTCCTCATCCACGGCTCTTTGTAAAGTTCTCTAATTATTAATCCCTTTAGTGGAACAAAATCTATTTTTTCATCTGTTAGAGTTTCTTTAATTTGTTGATATTCGTAATTTAATCGCTCGCAACGGTACACGGATAAAATCTGCTGTTTTTTAAACATCTCTTTTAGCTTAGCACCAGTAATAATGCCTTGTTCTATATAATACGAACTCACTAAATGCGCCAAATCTTGCTCGCATGCCATCTTATATAGTTCAATCTGCGTCCCGCTATCGGCAACTAAATTAGAAAGACACTCTTCTTTAGGATTGACTATGTTTTTAATAGCTTTTAAAAATATTTTTCTTGCATTAATCTCTTCTTTATTGTTCATCTTGATGCTCCTGACTTATTGCAATACCTGTTAAACGTTCTCTCCAAAAGTATCCGGTCTATCAACTTCAAACTTTTCATTTGCCCACATTACCGTGACTAAATTTTCAGTATCTGAAAGGTTAATAATGTTATGCGTATAACCGGGTAACATATGCACGGCTTTAATATTTTCGCCGTCAACGTAAAACTCTAAAACTTCATCTGAGCCGATTTTACGTTGTTGTATGAGCCCACGCCCCGAAACGACTATAAAGAATTCCCATTTACTGTGATGCCAATGCTGTCCCTTTGTAATATTAGGCTTACTAATATTTACAGATATTTGACCACAATTTTCCGTTCTTAAAAGTTCTGTAAAACTGCCTCTAGCATCGACGTTCATTTTTAAGTCAAACGCGACTTTTTCTTTCGGAAGATAAGATAGGTAAGTCGAATAAAGCTTTTTAACAAAACTTCCTTTCTCAATCTCCGGCATCACTAGGGTTTGCGGTTGTGCTTTAAACTTTTCAAGCAACTCTACTATTTCCCCTAGCGTAACCTTGTGCGTAGTGGGAACGTAACAATAACGCCCGCTATCATCCGCAATAGGGGTCAAACCGTCATAATTACAACGATTTGCCTTGCCTTCTAAAAGGTCAAGCATTTCTTTGACCAAATCGTCTATATATAAAAGTTCAAGTTCAATTTTAGGGTCGGAAACTGTTATGGGCAAGTCGTTTGCCGTATTATAACAAAAGGTTGCTACCGCGCTGTTATAGTTCGGCTTACACCATTTTCCGAAAAGATTTGGGAAACGATATACGCATACCTTTGCGCCTACTCTTTTTTGATAATCAAAAAACAATTCTTCGCCCGCCTTTTTGCTTCTGCCGTATTCACCGTCATATCTTCCTATAAGTGTTGCTTGCAAGGAAGATGAAAGCATTACGGGACATTTATTTTGATGATTTTCTAGTAAATTAAGTAATTTAGACGAAAAGCCAAAATTACCCTGCATAAACTCTTCTTGATTTTGCGGTCTATTTACGCCAGCAAGGTTAAAAACAAAGTCGGCGTCTTTACAATAATCATCTAACTGTTTTGCAGTACTATCTAAGTCGTATTCAAATATTTCTTCTATTATTAAATTGGGTCTTGTTCTATCCTTTCCGTCTTTTAAGTTCTTAAGACTTTGACACAAATTTTTTCCAACAAAGCCCTTTGCTCCCGTAACTAAAATCTTCACTTTCTTTCCTTCCTATTCGTCTGATTTTTCAAAATTATAGTCAAGCCCTACAAAGTTTAGTGATTTTTGATAAAGCTCTATATCCTCTTTTTTTATGTCTGACATCTGCCTATTATAGTTTTTTAATTTGCCTTTAGTAAACAATCTTTTAAATAAATGATAAACCCACATAAAAGGCAATAAAACAGCAAATTTACTTAAGAACGGGTAATATTCACACATAGATTTATAAGGCGTAAAAATCGCAGTGAAAAATTTTTGTTTTTTTACTTGTTTGACACTTTTACCTTCTTTCACCTGCTTTAAGGCTGAGGAAAGCACTTTTGCTTGATCACTGCTGAAAACCCCACGATTAAACACCGTATTTGTTATATACTCTGTTATATCATCAGTTTCACCATTATTAAACCAAACGTCGAGAGTGTTTTCAATGTTTTGATAAAACTGGTAAATCTTTAGTTTTATCATCTCGTTTTTTATATATTCAAAATCTAAGTCGGAATTTTTTTTCTTATACAAATAAACGTCCAAAAGATGTTTGATACCTATCCCTGAGTCACGATAATGCTTGCATAAGTGTGTAAATAGGAATATAAATTCATTATCTGGTTTTAATAAATATTCTCCGCGTTTTTTCTCGTTCTTTTCCGCCAACCGCCAACCGTCACCAAAATATGCGTAAAAGTCCTTATTATACGACGGAATTAACCTCTTGTGTAATTCTATGCATACTGATTTTCTATCCCAAACTAATTCGTGGTCACTCTCTACGTTGTGGGTGTAGCCAAGTTCTAGCATAATACTCTTTATTTTTTCATACTGTTCTAATTTTATAAGTATATCAATATCACCCATCGTGCGCATTTCCGGTTTAGGGTAAATATTCTTAAGTCTTACACCTTTTAATGGCACGTATTCAATCGAATTACTTTCAAACTTTTCAACCAATTCTTCAAATGAAAACGTTTGAATCTGATTAGCGAACATCTCTTTGCAAATTTGTGGAAAAATAATTCGTGAAAGACTTTTATCTTTTAAAACACCACAATTATGTGCTCCATTGTATGCTAATGAAGTCACTCCGTGTTTAACGGCTACCTTAAAGGTTTTTTCAAAGTCAATCCCCTCAGGTAAATAATATTTTTCGCCCGAAATTGCGCTCTTTATTAAAAGCAACAACCCTCTTTCCTCTTTATTCATTTCCCCTCATTACAGTACGGAACTCCGTACGTTTAAATTAAAATTAAACTTTTGCAAGTTCTTCTTGGATGTATTTGAGCGATGCTATTTTTGCTTTAGTTTGTTCTACTGAAAGAAGTTTTGTATTGCTGGAATTAAATTCAGTCAGCGTATTGCGGTTGGCGTCGCCTTGCTTAATGTACTTATCATAATTAAGACCGCGCTTATCACTAGGCACTCTGTAGAAATTCCCAAGGTCAACTGCGTTCGCGCATTCTTCGTTAGTAAGTAAGGTCTCATACATTTTTTCGCCGTGTCTAATACCTATTATTTTAATGTTTCGCTTATCCCCGCCAAAAAGCTCACAAACAGCCTCCGCTTGCGTCTTAATCGTGCAAGCCGGTGCTTTTTGGACAAGTATATCTCCGCTAACCCCATGCTCAAAAGCGAATAAAACAAGGTCAACGGCTTCTTCAAGCGACATAATAAATCGAGTCATATTTGGGTCAGTGATAGTAATAGGTTGTCCGCTCCTAATTTGTTCTATCCAAAGCGGAATAACACTTCCACGACTGCACATTACGTTGCCGTATCTAGTACAACAAATTTTGGTTTTTTCTGGGCTTACGGTACGCGACTTTGCAACTATTACTTTCTCCATCATGGCTTTACTTGTTCCCATAGCATTTACAGGGTAAGCGGCTTTGTCTGTCGATAAACAAACAATGTTTTTAACGCCTGCCTCTATAGCAGCCGTAAGAACGTTTTCCGTACCAAGAACGTTAGTTTTAACCGCTTCAATTGGGAAAAATTCACAAGATGGAACCTGTTTAAGCGCAGCTGCATGAAAAATATAATCCACACCATACATAGCGTTTCTTACGCTATTTATATCGCGCACGTCACCGATATAAAACTTGATTTTTTCACTAACTTCTGGCATTTTTGCCTGAAACTCGTGACGCATATCATCTTGCTTTTTCTCATCGCGAGAAAAAATTCTAATCTCGCCAATATCAGTTTTCAAAAATCTATTTAGAACGGCATTTCCAAAACTGCCCGTCCCACCTGTAATAAGTAACGTTTTATCTTTAAACAAACTCATAATTTATCTCCTAAAAACTATACGATAATTATTTAGTTAATTCTTCCCTGATTTGACTTGTGGATACTCCTTGAGTATAAGGGAAGAAAACTATCTCCACGTCTATATTATTTTCTTGAAATTGCTTTATTGTTTCATTAAACCTATCAGTCCCCTTCCAATCGGAACCCACGAATAATTTATCATATTTTATTTTTTGCCGAATAAGCATTTTGTCAACTGTTTCTTCAGAATTAATTATTACTGCATCATCAACACATTTTAGTGCTTTTACAATACGCAGTCTGTCTTTTTCAGAAATTACAGGTTTTTTATTTTTATATTTTTCAACATATTCATCATCACATACGCCTACAATAAGATAGTCACACTGTGCTTTACATCTTTCAAATAGATTTAAATGACCGACGTGAAATAAATCATAAACGCCACAAGTATACCCTACTACTTTTTTACACATATTTTATCTCCAATAGGTTTTATTTGAATGGTGTGTTATTTGTTGCTCTTTAGGGGGCAACTGCATATAATCACCGTAAATATTTTTCAAAATTCTATCATATCCGATAGGTGCCCTAAAATCTAATCCTTCAAATTTAACTAATATAAAATCTTCAAAGTCTTCTTTTAGTACTCGATTTTTAATGCTGTTAAACGCGCTTTCATAACAAGCTACGTATTCACAACTTTCATATGGATATTGTTTATGCAATATCTCCGCTTTTTTTAACAGCGTTCGTCTTTTAACAAAAAAACCTTTTTTAAAAATTATTCTACAATTTCTTATTAGATTGTTAGAAATAGGAGACAATACAGAATTTGCAAATCTAGTATATATTTTTTTTAATTTTTTATAGAATTTGTTCGATTCAGATAAACAACTAGGCGCACCATCAATAGGAAAAACATCAACGTCTATCCCTAAAAATTGCTCATATTTAATATTGGGCTCAATTTTAATTGTTTGTGTGTCTATTACTTTTGCAAACGAATGCCTTGCAATTTTTTCTTTAGGGTTTATTACCTTATATCTCCCCTCACCATTAAAATTTTTTAAAAATATTTCATAGTCTTTTCTCGGCATCCAAATATCAGTATCGTCATCCCAAGGAATAAATCCTTTATGCCTAATCGCACCAATCAAAGTTCCATAAGCCAAATAATAATTCAAATTATTTTCATTACAAAATTTAGCAATATTACTAAGTATTTCTACTTGTATTTTTTTAGATTCTTCCAATCCTATTTCTATCAGTCCTTCGTTTTGATTGCTTTTTCGTTTCATTCTTCTCATTTTTCACCTATCTCTTAATAAACTTTTTAATAAAATTATCTATTGCGGCCTTTTCATTATCATTTTTACCAAATATTAAAAATCCACAAAAAGCAATAATTACATAAGTAACTCCACCAACTAAAAATGCACATATCACATTTTCTATGAGTGAACAAAGCCAAAAGCCTACAATCCCCCCAATTAATTGATATAAAAGAATTCCTTTGTAAGTTTTATAAAACAAATATAAAACTTTAATATTTATCTTTTTATAATAATAAATATTAAGCAATATAATTTGCAAAATTGTAGAAGTGCCCGTGGCAATTGCCGCACCTATAATATCAAAAGTTTTTATTAAAAATATGGTTAATATTATATTTAATGCAGTGCTAATCATCATTATTAAAGAACGAGATAATCTTTTATTCTTGATATCAAGAACATTTGCAATCACCGCATTAGACATATTAACAAACATTGGTGTCATTAAAATTATTGCGATTAACCATGCTAATAAATATTCTTTGCCATAAATCAATTCAATAAACGGCTTCCCAGCAGCTACAAAACCAAATAAAACAGAGCCACCAACTAAAACAATTAATCTACAAGGCTGAACTAACGTATTGGTTAACTCCTTCCCTTCCTTTCCCGCTAAAACATCTTTGCTTATTTGTGGCATGTACATCGAAATGGGTATAGTAGTAAGAGAGGAAAATATACTAAAAATATACAACCCAACCGAATACAGTGTGACGTTTTCAGGAGAAGTCATAACTCCTAAAACAAATTTCCCAACAGTATTGTTTGCTTGATTTACAACGGTTTGTAAAAATAAAGCAACACACATCGGCAAAGCCGCTTTCAAAATTAACTTGTCAAAATTTTTAAATCTAATACTAATCTTGTATTTTAATTTACAATATATATAACCGAAAATGGCTATACCTGTATTAATAGTGGCATCAACTATTGCTATGATTATTGCGTACTTAAATTTAAATAATAAAATTATCAACAAACTCGTTCGCAATATAATTTTAGTTATTGAAACCAATGACGAATAAGTATAATTTTCATGAGCCAAAGGAATTCCGTTAAGCGTTTGAGATAAAAATGACGATAACAAAAAAACAGTAATAAATATAAAAATATTTTTGCCATCTACTATTTGCTCAGAAGTTAAAGAGTTTTGATAAATTGTATCAATAGAAAAATAAAAAACTATTGATACAACAGCTATAATTATGGATAAAAACGTAGCAATACTAAAAATAGTTGAAACGTTCTTGTCTATAATCAATTTATCTTCGTTTTTATTTCTACAAGCAAGCAAATTTCTTGTCATTATCGTACCGGTACCAAACTCAAGTAAAACTAAATAATTTGCAAAAGAAGACATCGTTTGATAAACACCATAACTAACGTCTCCTAACTGCCTTAACAAAAAAGAAGATAAAAATAACCCACAAATTAAATTAAGAAAAGTATTTGTATATGACAGTATTATTCCTGTATTTCTGTTTTTCGAATTAAAAAGTTTCATCCAACTTTCCTTAAAAATTTTTTAGCATAATATTTCAAATTAAACAGCAAAGCATTTTTCAGTTTATATTTCTTCATTGCATTAATAAAGCCTTTTTCTTTGCATCTTACAACAAACTCTTTGTGTTCTATAAAAAGTTTTTCATTTAAATTCCTTTCTACTAAATTATAACTTGCCTTTTCAATGTCTAAAACAGTAAGTGAAATTAATTTTTTTACTTTATTAATTATTTCTTCCCCTTTAGTAGAATTGGTTATTACTAAAGATATCCCTTTATTATCGTTCTTAATTTTTGAAATTGATTTATATTTCCACAAATCAGCTAAAATTATGTCTGAATAATGATTATTAGAGAAACTACATTCGTAACAAAAATCTCTAATAGAAAGACGTTGTTTTAAAAAACAACTAAAATATTCGTCTGCAAAAGCCCACTTTTTATAAACTTTACTATTTGCTTTTATCTTAATTGCATGAGTTTCCCAGCCAAATATTTTAGGTCTAAAATTGACTTCCGATATGCTTTTTGCCTTAAGTTTTTTCTTTACATTAAAAAGGTATTCTTGATACATTTTATGAGATGGTAAACCACCGCAACTAAAATCACAAGTAATTAAATTTTTATAATCCTCTTTTAAAAATCTTTTAAGACCTGCAATTTGACAAGGTGCACCACAATATAAAACAAGTTTGTTATCAAGTAATTTTTCTTTTATTTCTAAAAAAGAATAATTCACCTTACTTTCAACATATTTACTACGTCTAATTTGGTCAATAGTATGAGTTTCACTTGAACAAATATTGACATTACTAAAATCGTCAGAATAACAAGCACCGTAAACTATTCCACCATTCTCAATAATATACTGCGCTATTGCAGAAAACACCCCACCAGAAGAACTTTTAAGTACAATCTCGTCATTATTATGAATTGCCCCATAAGTACCAATAATTTTTTGGCTATTTATAGGATTGTTTACCGGACAAATTTGTTTACATATTCCACAACTAATACATTTGTCGTTGTCAACTTGCAATTCATAATATAAATTATTTTCATTTACAGTAATAGCTTTTTTTGGACAAATATTATAACATGCACCACAATTAGCACATTTTTCAAAATCTAAAATACTATTCTTCATTTGATAAGATTCCTTTTAAATAATCTATCCCTTTTTGCTTTTCCTCTTGAATTTTTAAATTGATTTGATCATACTGCCCAAGATCAAAATCCATCAGATTTTCTATTTCAACATTTTTAAACCCAACTTTATTCATAATAGAATTTAACCTTGAAGGCGCATTAGGATTTACAACTACTGATAATTTTTTATTATAATTTAGCGATAAGGCAACCCCGTGAAAAGATGAAGATACAACGGCATCAGCATTATGTATTAAATACAAAAAGTTTCCACAATCAGCATCATAAATCTTGCGATTCCCCCATACCCTATTAATAGTAGAAGATATCACAACAATTTCTTTGCTTGTCTTTTTATGTAACAGTTTTAATTTTTTATTTAATTTCTTATCCCAATAAATAGCAAACACTAAAATATATGGTTTTGTTATTGAATATTCTTTTTCATAAATACCCCAACCATCTTTATCGATAAAAAAACTGGGATCAATGTGATGTAAAATACTTTTGTCCGTATATTTACTTAGAAGTTCTATCATTTCTGATTCTCTAACAGAATAAGTATCAAAAGAAGATACTAATTTTTTAAATTTCTCTTCTTTTTCACATGGCACTTCCGTCACACCCATACTCGCAGCATAAGAATACTTTTTAGCATTTTCAGGCAAAAACTCCAAAAAAAACAATGGTTTACATAAATTGGAATGCCAAATTTGGTCACTACCTGCGATATAGATGTCTGCTTTTGGTGGATGCGCTTTTAAAACCTCGTAACTATCATAATATTTGATATCGACGTTTTTATTTATAAATTCAACGGATTTTTGATATTGGTTTTCTATTTTGTTTTTAATTCTTACTTTTAATAAATTTTTAATTAAGGTTTTTATATTTTTGCTAATTTTAAAACCGAAAGACATTGTTGATAGTGGAGCAGGATTGTCTTTTAAAACAAAACTTTCTGCACCTAATTTACTTATTGCAGAACGCATTCCTATTGTCTGCAATACAGAACCATAACTAGACCATTCACAGTATGTAACAACACAAACTTTTTTTCTTTTATCCATGCTTTACCCCTAAACTACTCTTTACTACAAACACCTTTTTCAAATTTCGTTTCAATTTTGCCTGTTTTAAGGTATGTTTCACATAATTCAATAAACTTTTTAGCTGCGTTTTCCGCATTCCATTCATTTATCATTGTTTGATATGCTTTTTTACCCATTTCGATCCTTTTTCCAGGATTGTCTAACAAATATTTTACTTTGTTATAAAAATCTTCAAAATCACAGTCTTTATATATTAAACCATTTTCACCGTCTTCAAGTAAAAACGGCACAGAGCCTATAGCATGACTTGCAACAGGAACGCAAGCACTATTCATAGCCTCGTTTAAAACAGCGCCCCAACCTTCATTTCTATCAGAAGTGAAAATATGAATTTCTGAATTTTCCATATGAGAGCGCACTTCTTCTGGCGACATTGCACCTAATACTTTTACCCAATCGACAAGTCCACGTTCTACAACTTTTTTTGAAATACCCGAAAGTAACGTACCATTACCTATCATCTTTATTTCAAAATCGTAGCCGTCTTTCTTTAATCTCTCGGCTAATTTTATAGCAATTTCAGGATGTTTCCAATCAATAAATCTTGCAACCCAAATAATAGAATTTTTCTCTTTATTCTTTATTAAATTTCCAATATCATCATAAACCTTAACTTCAGGAAAATATCCCCACTTAAAAGTTTTTCCTTTAAACAACCCAAATTTTTTATAATCGCTCGCCGTATAAGCGCTTGCACAAAGCATATAAATCGGTTTATTTTTAGGGTTTTGAATATTCCACTTTATATATCGTGGAATAAATTTAATCGGTTGCAAACCTTTTTTTAAAAGTCTTTCAGAATATCGAAAAATTAATTTATTTTGTTTTTTCCTTTGTTTTAGCAATTTTATAGGAGCAGAACCAAAAATAACAACCTCTGCATCATTAATTAACCCTTGGCACTTATCATTATCTTTAACAAACTCATCGTAAGAAATTACATAACTTTGTGTTGTTTTTTTATAACCTAATTTCACACGTTCTTCTTTCATAGGCTCTGTTTCAATAAAACGGTAATTTTCACCCAACAAATTAAACATTGCATCCGAAAGTGGCTTTTGATGATGATTAAAATAATTTGATATAAATACTACTTTCATTTTCACTCCTAATATACATTCCAGAAAAATTCGTATGGCACAATAACGCTGCCAAATAGCCTATATATGAATAGTGCTATAATAAGCATATAAACTACCGTCTTAACAATTGTTCTATCTTTTTCTATAAATAAATTTAAAATCTTCGGCAACAATGCCAATTGCCCGAACACGAAATAAAAACTAATTCTTTCCGCAATTCGAACGCCCGTGTATCTCAATAGATAACAAATAAAGCCTATAAAA